>JAIORR010000161.1 GCA_021108055.1 Candidatus Cloacimonadota bacterium | reverse complement strand
GGGGTTGAAAAAATCCTTGACGGGAAAACAGGTCAAAACAACTTTTCTACAAAAAAAATTGGAGTAGGAATAATGAATTATAAACCTCAACCTCTGATAAATAAAAAACAAAATTTGATGATCGGTCTGTTCGTTTTCATCATTTCATTGTTTGTTTACTATCTCACATTTGCACGTTCTCTATCTTTCTGGGATGCAGGAGAATACATAACATGCAGCAGCATCCTTGGTATTCCCCACCCTCCGGGAAATCCGTTCTATATACTTCTGGGAAGATTCGCATCTATACTCGGATTCAATATTCCTCATGCCCAGATCGTAAATTTCCTATCCGGAATACTTTCTGCTTTTGCTGTAATGTTCACATATTTTTTCACAGTGAAATTTGCCAGTATCTGGATGAAATCGGAAAAAGAATCTTATATGATATTCCTGGCAGGCTTCATTGCTTCCATATATACAGCTTTTTCTTATACTTTCTGGAATAATGCCATTGAAGCGGAAGCATATTCGGGACTTGCTTTCATCATCAACCTTATCGTGTGGCTGACCATGATCTGGGTGGAACGCTCGGAAGATTTTTCTCATCAGAATATCCTGATCCTCATAATTTATATATTCTTTCTGGGATTCGGCATACATCAGACTTCATTGCAAATTGCACCGGCTGTCCTCTTCATTGTAGTTTATCCGATGCTTAAAGAAAACATAAAATCAACGATATTCTGGAAAAGATTCGTTATGTATTTCATTGGACTCATTGCCATCTATCTGATTTTCCTCGGAATAGGAAAAAGCACTCAAATACCGGATCTGCCAAAATATATGTTCACTATCGCTTTTGTTGGAATACTGGTTTATCATTTCAGAGATAAAGTCTCCAAAAGAGTTTGGCTGATGGCTCTTTTCGTTATTCTGGTTGGATTAAGTACACACATATTTCTCATCATACGTTCTGCTTATCGTCCCTTTATTAATGAAGGTCATCCATACACACTTGAACTTTTTACAGATTATGTTCTTCGCCGACAATATGGACAGGTTAGTATGTTCATCAGAGATCGGGCTTCTTTCATATATCAGATGAAAGATCAGTTCCTCACTTATTTCAGTTGGCAGTTTTTCCATGCGGAAACTATCTCCGAATGGATAAAAGCTCCGAAAGTATTCATCCAGCTTATCTCGAACCTGTTAGTAGTTTTCCTTGGATTTGGCGGTGCATATTATCACTCTAAGAAAAACAAGCATTCATTTGCATATTTCTTTTCTTTTATGTTCATGGCTTCGATCGCTATGGTATTTGTAATGAATCTTTCTGATACGGAAGTAAGGGTTAGAGATTATTTCTTTGTTACTGCTTATAACTTCTGGACTGTTTGGATGGCTTTTGGCTCGATAGCATTGATCTATTTTGCCAGAAAAAACAGTAAGCCTCTTTGCTATCTTGTTACAGCAATTGTAATTGCCTTACCTTGTATAAATTTTGCTTCACAGTATTTTATCCATGACCGTTCCAGAGAATATATAGCTATGGATTACGGACAGAATATTTTAAATAGTGTAGAAAAGAACGCCATTATTTTTACAAATGGAGATAACGATACCTTTCCCGTCTGGTATGCTCAGGCAGTATTTGATCCGGCAGCAAAGGAATATATTCCACCAACAAAAGAATATCTTCCAACAGATGTAGATGAATTGGTTTATTCAACAGGTTCCGAAATACCGGAGATCACAAGAAAGAAGATCGTCAATGCAATGGATTATAAAAACGAACAGTGTAAAGGTATTCGAAAAGATGTGACCATCGCTAATCTCAGTCTTCTGAATACACCCTGGTATATCAAGCAGCTTCGAGACCACGAAGGAGTAGAATTCAATATCCCGGAAAAGCATATCGATCTTTGTCAGGACGATCCCAGGTCTGCACTTTATCCCAAACAGGTTGGAAAAGAAACTCATCTGAAAATAAAGGGTATTTTACCGGGTGATGAATTCATAGTTACCTTCAAACGTGGAGATGTGCTCTATGTAAAGGATCTGGCTGTGATTCAGATAATAAAAGATAATTATGGTAAACGTCCCATTTACTTTGCTGTTACAGCTCCGGATGCAACCGGCTTCGGTGAAAATCTCCGCAATGAAGGAATGGTGGATAGGCTCGTTCCTACAAAAGGAAAAGATCAATTCGATCTGGATAGACTTATAACCAATATCGATTCTGTTTATTCTTATCGCGGAATTACAGATGATACGGTCTATAAAGATGAAAATATGAGACGGCTTTTGAACAATTATGGTGCTGCTTTCATAAGAACTTCTTCCTATGCTCATTCAATAAAAGATTATGGAAATGCAATAAAATATATGGAAAAGGCAATCGAGTTCATAGAGCAGAAAAGCAGGTTTTACAAAGGACTTTCCCAGCTTTACATCGAAGCCGGATTCTTTTTTCTGGAAAAAGATATGATAGAAGAAGGATTCAAACATCTTGAAAATGCCATATTTTATAATCGTACCGACCCCAAAATTTCACAGGCGATTTTCCAGGCATCCGTTTTTACAGAAGAATACGATAAGGGAATCGAGCTTCTGAACAAGATCAGACCATTCCAGGATTCTTCCCAAGTGCAGATGTTCATAACAAAGTTAGAAAAAAATCGACCGTAAAATGCTGTGATTAAAACTATATTCACAGTCGGGTTGTAAATGAAAACCGAAATATTTATTAAAGGTGCTCGGGAACACAATCTCAAGAATATAAACGTACGGATTCCAAGAAACAAGCTGATAGTAGTAACCGGTGTTTCGGGTTCCGGAAAGTCATCACTTGCATTTGATACACTTTATGCAGAAGGACAGCGGAGATACGTGGAATCGTTATCTGCCTATGCTCGTCAATTTCTTGGTCAGATGGAAAAACCGAAAGTCGATTATATCGAAGGTCTTTCTCCTGCCATATCCATCGAGCAGAAAGCTGCCAGTAAAAATCCACGTTCAACCGTGGGAACGGTTACAGAGATCTATGATTACTTGAGAATACTTTTTGCCCGGATCGGGAAACAGCATTGTTATAAATGTGGTGGTTTAGTCGGTTCGCAAACGGTTGACCAGCTTGTAGATCAGATCCTTAAAAATTCTGAAAATAAAAAAATCCAGATATTAGCACCTTTAGTTCAAAACAGAAAAGGCGAGCATAAAGAAGAATTGGATGAAGCTCGTAACGAAGGTTTCGTTCGTGTAAAGATAAATGGTTTAATGCGTGATCTTTCCGAAGATATTAAGCTGGATAAAAAAAGCAAACATACCATCGATATCGTTATCGACAGGCTAGTCCTGAAAAAAAATATCCGTTCCAGACTTACAGATTCCGTGGAAACTGCTCTCCGGCTTACAGATGGATTTATAAAGATAGACTACATCGATGATAATAAAACCGAAAATCTTTCCGAAGCTAATTCCTGTCCTAAATGCGGAATTGGATATCCCGATCTTACACCTCAGCATTTTTCTTTTAACAGTCCGATAGGAATGTGTATGAGCTGCAACGGATTAGGAACAAAAATGGAATTCGATCCCGACCTTATTATCCCGGATACATCGCTTTCTATAATGCAGGGAGCAGTAACGCACTGGGGAATCCTGAATAAAAAAAGAACAAGCTGGCAGCTAAAAAAGCTACGTGCGATTGCAAGTGAATATGATTTCACACTTAATATGCCCTGGAAAGAACTTCCGGCAAGTGTGCGTGATCTTTTATTATATGGTTCATCTGGTCGTAGAATAAAATTCGAATGGAAATCTTATAACAGTTCGGGAACTTTCTTTTCACGCTATGATGGCATCATTCCCACACTACAGCGAAGAATGAACGAAACAAGCTCTGAATATATGAGAAAATACTATCTTCAATTCATTGGCAATAAACCCTGCCCGGATTGTAATGGGAAAAAACTGAGAAAAGAGAGTCTTGCCGTTAAGGTTGGCGGGAAATCGATTGATGAAATAACCTGTATGTCGATTTACGATGCTATCGATTTCTTTGATAACCTGAAGCTAAAAGGAAATGATAAGATAATTGCCGAAGAAGTGTTAAAAGAAATAAAAAATCGTTTATCATTTCTGGTGAATGTAGGTCTTCACTATCTTACTCTGGATAGAAAGGCACCCACTCTTTCCGGTGGAGAATCACAGAGGATACGTCTGGCAAGCCGGAGTAATGTATATTCTGGATGAACCCAGCATCGGACTTCATCAACGTGATAACAAAAGATTGATCAATATGCTGCTTCATTTAAGAGACCTTGGCAACACGGTTATCGTGGTGGAACACGATGAAGGAATGATCCGTACTGCCGATCAGATATTGGATTTTGGCCCTCGTGCCGGTATTTTCGGTGGAGAGATCGTTTTCCAGGGAAATATCGAAAGTATTCTGAAATCAGAAAAATCTCTTACCGGAAAATATCTTTCTAAAAAGCTTTCCATCGATCTCCCAAAACAAAGATCAAAACCCGATCTGCGGAAGTTAGTTATTAAGGGTGCTTCCCAGAATAATTTAAAGAATATAGATGTGGATATTCCTGTCGGCTTGTTCACTTGCATCACCGGTGTTTCCGGTTCCGGTAAAAGTTCGCTGATAAACCAGATAGTATATCCGGCAATGGCTGGAAGGTTGAACCGATCCAATATCAAACAGGGAAATTTCGAGCAGTTGACAGGTTATGAACATTTTGATAAAGTCATAAATATAGATCAGCAGCCGATAGGCAGAACACCTCGTTCTAATCCTGCAACATACATCAAGCTTTTCGATCCGATCCGGGATCTTTTTGCCCGGCTTCCTGCTTCCAAATTACG
>JAIORR010000145.1 GCA_021108055.1 Candidatus Cloacimonadota bacterium | reverse complement strand
ATTTATTTGGATTTTTTTTTGAGATTTGTATTTTCCAGTTTATCTGGGTTAGGAACATTATTTGCATACACAAAAAAGGAATTTGATAATATGAAATATTTGGAGGATGAATGTTGAGGAAAACGTTTCTAATAGCAATTCTATTTATAATCGTTACTGGTATTTTCGCACAAATAGAAACGATCAAACCCAAAATCGAAGCTGTGATAAAAGAAGATCGGATCGAGGTAACATACAACATTCCGGAAGGTTATCATCAAACACTTCAGGAAGATTATTTCTTTGTTGAAGCCGAAGAAGTGGAAGGTATTACTTTTGAACCTACCATCTATCCTGAAGGAAAAAAGAAAGATGATGGGAATATCGAATATCATGGAACCGTTACATTGATAAAAAAGTTTACAATCGATGACAACTATAAATTAAATAATATTAAGATCTATGCCGGATACCAGATCTGTCTCGATACCGGTGCCTGTTTATTCCCGAATGAGGAGGAATTTTCTTTATCTATCAGCTCCGAACCTGCTTCATCCGAACCTGTAGATCTGCTGACCATCCTGAAGTACCTTTTAATGGCATTCATTGGTGGATTGATTTTAAATATAATGCCGTGTGTTCTTCCCGTACTTTCCATCAAAGCAATGAGTATTGTTAAACAAAGTCAGCAGGATAGAAAGCAGATATTTAAAAGTTCGATGGCATATACAGCCGGGATCATTGTTTCATTCATTGTTCTGGCTTTGATCATTGTTATCCTTAAAATGTCCGGTGAGATGGTAGGCTGGGGATTCCAGTTTCAGAGTGCAGGTTTTGTTTGCGCACTTCTTATTCTGATCTTTGTTTTTGCACTTTCACTTTTTGATGTTTTCATTATCCGCATGCCGGGTATGACAGCAGCTACACAAGCATCTTCAAAAGGTGGTTTAACAGGTTCTTTCTTAAGCGGTATATTTGCTGTTCTTCTGGCAACACCCTGTACTGCTCCGCTTCTCGGTGCAGCACTTGGTTTTGCCTTCTCGCAACCACCTGCAATGATATTCGGGATATTTATTCTTATCGGAATTGGTCTGGCGTTTCCATTCATTCTTCTCGGAATCTGGCCCAAAGCCATCAAAGCGATTCCCAAACCCGGTGAGTGGATGAATGTATTTAAAGAAGCAATGGGCTTCCTGCTATTTTTAACTGCTCTTTATCTTCTCCGTTCGCTTTATTTCCTCGTCGGCGGAGCAAAGCTCATCAGCGTTCTTTTGTATCTGATAATTCTGGGTTTCTCTGCCTGGATCTACGGTAGATTTGCACGTCCTGAATTTTCTAAAAGAAAACAGTGGATATCAACTATCATTGCAGTTCTTATCGCTGTCATAGGTGGATTTCTAACCCTTAATTTCACGGGAGATGGAATGCAGAATGAATTGGATTCCAACCTGCATGAAGGCTGGCAGAGATTTTCGCCTGAACTTGTAGAGAGTTATAGAAGTGAAAAAAAACCTGTGTTCATAGATTTCTCTGCAGAATGGTGTCTTACATGTAAAACAAATGAAACCACCGTACTCTTTACAAAAGATATCAGTAAAGCATTCGCAGAAAAAAACGTTCAACTTCTGGTAGGAGATAACACAAAGAAAGATGATATAATCGCACAGTGGCTGCAAAAATTTGGAAGAGCCGGAGTTCCGCTTTATGTTTTCTATATGCCGGATAAGGAAGTTCCCATTACTCTTCCCGAACTGATAACAAAAGAAATGGTTCTGGATATGTTAAAAAAACTGGATGAGGAATAAATGAAAAAGATTATTTTTTGCTTTATCATAACTGTAATTTTGATACTTTTCGCCTGTGATAGATTCGAGCATAGTTTTGAAACTTCTACCAATAACGAAAATTTCATCATAGATTTTTTCAATACTTTTGCAGATTCCATTTCCACATTCCCGGAAAATATCTCGGGTATTATGTCATTCTATCACGATGATTATAATAACAACGGAGTTACCAAAACCGATGTAGAAAACTTTTATGTGGCTTTTACATTGGTGAATATGCCTATTTCATTAGAAGCTACTTTGATCGATACAGCCGACAATTATGGAATCGAATGGCGTCTTCTGGCTACGGAATTATCCGGTGCAACTTTTATGGACACGACGTTTACTGATATATTGTTGCCTACTACAGATTCCTTCCAGTTTTATGGAAATCAACAGGAATTGCAGAAAGTTCTCGTGGAACTTGCTACTTCGCTCTCCTGCATAAATTGTCCTTACGTGGAAGAAGCACTTCACAACCTTAAACAGCAATATGGAAATAGGTTATGCTATGTGGAATACCATCTGAATGATCCGCTGGATATTGGTAATAGTGATTTTTTCTCTTATTACGGAATGATTGCATTACCAACTTCGGTGACCCAGGGAACCGAGATGATCGTGGGTGGTTCTACAACTTCCCAGGCTGAACTTGATGCTGTTATTGCACCTATTTTTGAAGAAACTCCTCTGGTGCAATTCAATGATTTTAACACAACTTTAGAAGCTGACACTCTGAATGGTTCGGTTCTCGTGAACGTGGATGTAACTGTTCCGCTTACAGACCTGTATCTGAAGTTTACTCTTATTGAAATGGAAAACACAGATTATTTTAATTCTTCTCATCAACATCCGTTAAACGTGATAATTGCCAAGGGAAAGCTTTCTATTTCTGAACACAATTTTGATGAACCTGTCGAGTTTGCTTTGTCGGGTTTAACCGATCTGCCGGATGATATTACCCTGGTAATCTGGGTGCAAACGCTGGCAGATCCGTATAATTCAGATACGTGTAAAGTTTATAATGTAACTGAAAAAACTATTACTCAATAAGGAGATAGATAAGATGACATTACGAAGTTTAATATCGATAATCATCCTCATATTACTTTTTATTCAATTATCCGCTCTGGAAAAAGCACCGGATTTCAAACTGGAAAATATGGAAGGAAAGCAGGTTAAACTTTCAGATTTCCTGGAAAAAGGCTTAGTTATTCTCGATTTCTGGGCAACCTGGTGCGAACCCTGCAAAAAAGAACTTACAGCACTTAATGTTCTACAAGAAAAATATGGAGATACGATAACCGTTATTGCAGTTAGTGTAGATAAAGCACGCAAGAAGAATAAAGCAAAAGCTTTTATTAAATCAAGGAAATACAGATTTGTTACTCTTTTTGATGTGAAAAGCGATGTAAAGAAACTTTATAACATCACCAATATTCCCCGCACTTTGGTCATTACTCCCGAAAGTGAGATACTCTTTGATCATATGGGATACAAACGCGGTGATGAAAAACATATTGAAGAGATCATTAAAAAGTGGATAAAAGATAAACCTGTAAAAATCGGGGAAGAGATCCCGGAAAATGAATCACAAGGTGAAATAAATGAATAAGATCATATTAGTTTTTATCCTGTTGTTATTTGTTTTTTCCCTGGTTGCGGAAGAAAAAATATCTTTTTCCGGTATTAATGAATTCGAATATATCTATCGTAACCGCAAGATTGAATACCGGAATTATTTTTCCGATAAACTAACACTACAGATGCAATATAAAATATTTCGATCGGGATTGAAATATGATCTCTATCATCCCAAACACGATAAATTCCTGGATATAGATAACATTGTAAATGAAGATGAAATTCCCGTTTTTCTTGATAACAACGAGAAAAACGAAAATTATTTCGATGAATATTTTCTTCAAATAGAAAATGATAACTTTTTTGTGAATTTCGGTACCTTTGATGCAGTTATCGGTTCCGGTATTGTTACCCACAATTATTATGATGAGGATTTTAATGAAGACCACCGGCTTACCGGAATCTACGAGCAGACTACTTTCGATAAACTAATGTTGCAGATTTTTTATGGAACAATGAAAAATAAAAATGATGAAGATAAAAAGGACAAAATAACTGCGCTTGATATCGAGTATGATGTTCTGGGAAACCTGACAACCGGATTTGCATATTTGATGCATTTAAGGAATCAGGAAGACCTCGATGAGAAAAATGAATACAGTCAGCGGGATATTCTTTCGGGAAGATTAAATTACCAGCACGAACTTTTTGATATTTCGTGCGAATACGCAGAGAGTAACGAATATGATCGATATGATGATCGAAAGATAGACGGGAGAGCTTTTTATTCCAACCTGACGACCTATCTCGATAAGTTCACGGTGATAGGAGCATATAAGAATTATCTGAATTTCGACTCGGAAATATCCGATCTTCCAACTGCAAATCATAGTGAAGAATCTTTATATGATAATTGGGAACCTGGTTTAGATGAAGAAGGTATTATGGGAGAAATTCAATTTGTTCCAAATTTTGAAAATGAATTTATTTTGAACTATGCCGAAGGCTGGTCGAGTGATTTCAAAGTTCGTCAGTCCGATTTTTATTCTGAGTTCAAACACGATTTCGAAAAAATTTCGCTTAAGGCGGAATACAGTCAACTGGAACAGATGAACAAGTCTTTTAAGAACTGGAAGAAAGAGATCACTCCTGTATTAAGTGCAGATTTCATGATCGGACAATTTCCCATTTTGATAAAAGCAGAATATCAATATAAAGAAAAAGTGCAGGGTACGGAAATCAAATCGCATTATGAACCCAAACTGCAAACCGATGTTTCTTATAACGATTATTCTTTTTCATTAACCGTAGAAAACCAGGTCGGCGAATCTGAAGATGGTGAGGATGGAGAACTCTGGATCGGCGGAGAATTAGCTGTAACCGTTTTTGGTTCGACGGATATCAGGATATTCGGGGGTAAAGAAAAAGGTGGAAAAGTCTGCAGGAACGGTGTGTGCCGCTATCAATCTGAATTCGAAGGAGTACGGATTGAGATCACAACGTCATTTTAAATGTAAAGCGACCAGCTTGGTCGCACT
>JAIORR010000009.1 GCA_021108055.1 Candidatus Cloacimonadota bacterium | reverse complement strand
ACTATCAACCTTTGTTAATTCAAGCCAATAGTAATATGTTTCATTTATAGAGATATTCTCATCTATATAATAATAATCCGTTGGAACAGAAGCATTGCCTTTAGCTGGGATACTTTCTTCATTAATAATTTCTGCAAATAAATGATTATTAATATCACTTCTAAGAATATTCCAAAATAGAAAGTCTTCCTCTGATGGAGTTGTCCAATTGATAAAGACTTTTCCGGATGAATATTCACAATTACCATCTATAAACCAAAACCATGGTTCAAAAAAGAAATCTGATGATCCATCTCTTAGATTATAATGCAATTCTAACCAATCATCTTGATCAATGTTATTTATTTTTCTTCCGGTTTCATCAGTTTCTGTAATTCCCTCAAAATTTAGTAAGTCCTCATCATAAATCGGATAATTATTTTCAAAAAGTTCATCATTTTCGTCACAAGCCTGAACCAATAATATTCCAAATATTAAAAAAACGAAGAAATAACTCCTTAAATCATTCATTCTTTGATGCCTTAGTTCTTTAATTTCTCTGATAGCACATTCAGCATATCTTCAGTCGTTTCAGGAAGGTCATATTTATGTTTCCAGCCCCATTCTTCGTGGGCACAGGTATCATCCATTTTATTAGGCCAGCTTTCTGCAATTGCCTGTCGGACAGGATCGATATCATAATCCATTTTGAATTCCAGAATATGCTTTTTAATTTCAGCAGCGATCATTTCCGGTTCAAAGCTCATAGCAGCAACATTGAAAGCATTCCGGTGAATAAGTTTGGCAGGATCTGCTTCCATGATCTCTATTCCAGCCCGAATGCAATCCGGCATATACATCATATCGAGGTAAGTCCCGGGTTTGAGGTTGCAGGTAAATTTCTTTTCCAGGATAGCTTTATAATAAATATCAACGGCGTAATCTGTGGTTCCACCGCCCGGAGGTGCAACATTGGAAATAATCCCCGGATAGCGTACACCACGAGTATCGATACCATATTTCTGATGATAATAATCGCAGAGAAGTTCGCCGGAAACCTTGGTAACACCATACATCGAATTGGGTCTCTGGATCGTATCCTGCGGTGTATTATCGTGTGGTGTGGAAAGTCCGAATGCACCTATCGAGCTGGGTGTGAAAAGGGCAAATTTAAGTTCCCTGGCAAGTTCCAGTAGATTCATTAATCCACCAACGTTTATCTTCCAGGAAAGCAATGGATTTTGTTCTCCAACCGCAGAGAGAAGAGCCACAAGATTATAAACGGTATCGATCTTATACTTTGTAATTACATCTTTTATTTTTGTTGTATCGAGACAATCTACAATTTCAAAAGGACCTTCTTTTAAAACCTCTGAAACATCTGTTCTGATATCGGAAGCAATAACATTGGAATTGCCATAAATCCGGCGCATTGCAGAAACCAGTTCAGAGCCTATCTGACCGGCAGCACCCATCACCAAAATATTTTTCAAATTTTACTCCTGAAATATGTATATTTTTTGTTGAAAAAGAAAAATAAGGCTTTATTTTGTCAACCATAAAAATCAATACCAAACATTATAGAAACCTATATGGAAATATCGGAAATCTGCATCAAAAAAAAATAATGATTTGACAATCACACGACATAATTTGGTTTTAATACAAAAGATAAATAATAAGGAATAATATGGAAAAAATAAACCACTTTGATGAACTGGGTCTTTCAAGCGAAATTCTGGAAGTTATAAAAAAGAAAGGATTTGAAACACCTTCTCCCATACAAACTTTAACAATACCTTTACTATTAAAAAACGAAAAAGATATCATCGGACAGGCACAAACCGGAACCGGCAAAACTGCTGCTTTCGGGCTTCCGATAATTGAAAATACAGGAAAGAACGGTATTACGCAAGTATTGGTTTTGACTCCTACTCGTGAATTGGCAATACAAGTTGCGGAAGAAATAGCCTCTTACCGTACAAATCGTGAAATCGGGATTCTACCTGTTTATGGTGGGCAATCCATCGAAGGGCAATTGCGAAGATTGAAAAGAGGTGTTGAGATCGTGGTAGGAACCCCAGGCAGAATATTAGATCACCTCAGGCGGGGAACGTTAAAAATCGATCAACTTTCTTATATGGTTCTGGATGAAGCAGATGAGATGCTGAATATGGGATTTATCGAAGACATCGAAATGATACTTTCCAAAACGAATAAAGATAAAAGAATGCTTCTTTTTTCCGCTACAATGCCGGCGAGGATCATCAAACTTGCACAAAAATTTATGGGCGAATACGAGGTAATTAAAGTTGCTGCAAAAAGACTTACGGTCGATTTGACGGATCAAATATACTTTGAGGTAAATGCTTCCGATAAATTTGAAGCTCTGTGCCGGATCATAGACATCGAAAAAGAATTTTATGCTCTTATCTTTTGCAGAACTAAACTGAAAGCACAGCATCTGGGAAATGCACTATCAGACAGAGGTTACGATGCAGCAGCACTTCACGGAGATATTTCTCAGAATCAACGGGAAAGAATACTCGGTCAATTCAGAAAAAAAAGGATCAGGATTCTCGCTGCAACGGATGTCGCCGCTCGCGGAATCGATATACAAGAGCTTACGCACGTCTTGAATTACTCCATCCCGCAGGATCCGGATTCCTATGTTCATCGCATCGGCAGAACAGGAAGAGCAGGAAAACGCGGAACTGCTATCACATTTATTACACCATCGGAGTATCGAAAATTAATGCATATTCAAAGAACGGCAAATGCGGAAATACGCAAAGAGAAAATCCCGAGAGTAAAACAACTTATCAATATGAAGCGTAAACGTATAATAAATGAGATCAGTGAGATCATCGAGATGAAAACTTTCGACGATAACCTGCCAGTTGCTTACGAACTTCTGGGAGATCACAAACCCGACGAGATAATTGCGGCACTTCTCACCCACGCCTACAAAGACGAATTTTCTCCTGAAAAATATGCGAAGATCAGAGACGTGAAAGAATCCGCCGAAAATACTTCTCCCGATTTAAAAGGAACAACACGTCTGTTCATCGCTTTGGGAAAGAAAGATAATATTACTAAAAGGAAACTGGCAGATATGATAAAAAAGGAAACAAAGATAGATTTTCACATGATCCAGGACATAAAAGTTTATGATAATTTTTCCTTTGCCAATGTACCTTTTGCCGAAGCCGAACAGATCATTGAAGCTTTCAGAAGACTGGGAAAAGGCAGCAGACCTCTGGTTGTAAAAGCAAAACCGGAAGAGAAAAAAGGAAAGTCCAATTACAACAAAAGCAGAAGGAAGAGAAGATAATCATGATTCATAAACCTTCTTTATTATTGGAAATAATCGTAATCTTATTTTTTTTTTACTTCCAATTTATTTTCTGATTATGATAAAAACTATCCTGAACCTATTAAATCACTAAAGATAAGAAAGTCCAAAAGTTTAGGAAGCGGTTTTGTTCAAAGAAAACCAGACCCACCAAATATTCTTACAATAAAATTAGCAGAAAAAGCTATGAAAAAAATTCAACTATACGGAAAAGAAAGAGCTTTCAAACTTTTTACAGAGAAATATAAAAAATTCAGGAAATATAATACTTATTTATTTGTCCTGAATATGCAGGGTAATTTCCTGGCACATTCAGGAAACCCAAATTTTGTTAATACTAATTTGTTTAATAGTAAAGATTTCTCAGGTTTGTATTTCGTACAGGATTATATTACCACGATCGGACAAACAAATCAAATCGATTATGTGGATTTTTTCCACTTCGATACAGGTAAAATATATTTAATCAAATATGTGCATCTTGAACGTATCGATGAAAATTGCTTTCTGGGATGTGTAGCGATAGAAAAATATTAATAAAGGCGACCAGATATGATCGGCTTTATTACTTCTGTTTCAAGCAAATTGTATTATCAAATTTCCTGATAACTCCCCATTCCACAACAACAAAGCCTTCTCGTTTAAATTCTGGTATTTCGGGTTCCTGTAAAACAAGATCATTATCCTGTAATCCTTTGAGAGTATAGATAAGCCGAAGAATGTTATCCGGTTTTTGAGAAAAATTAAGTTGAATCATTCTATCTAACTGTTCATTATATTGCGGATAAATTACATAATACGGATAGTTTTTTAGAAGTGGAATCCAATAGTCTGTGAAATCAGTTATTTCCTGTCCCTCAAAACCTGTTTCAACCATATTCTTTATGAAGAAAAATTCAAGATCATCCTGTGCAATGATCCAACCTTTATTATATTGGCAGAGATCAGGATTTTGGCTTTCATAGAACAAAAAAGTGAATTCATCGTTTATCTTCCCTGAAGGATCAATATCCAAATCATTCCAACCTGAACTGTATTCAGGAATGGAAGTAGTTACTTCTCCTCCATGCGGAAAACTGATATTAACATCCAGGTTCATCTGCTGCTGGGGATAAATGTAGATGTTTGGTTTTTCATCATACCCAACATTTAATATAATATAATCATCATAATAGCTATCAACAATAAAATCAACAATTTGACATGGCTGATGAAAGGCATCTTTCACACCAATCTGATAATTCCCAAAAGCAAGGTCTATGTCGAAATATCCATTAACCGATGTTGTTATGCTGTCAACAATTACACTGTCCTGTAAAATATAAAATTCCAAATTTGTAACTGGGAAATGAGATGATGTATAAATAGTCCCGCAAACATTACCAGGAACTACAGGAGTGAAACCACCGCTGGCATTTATCTGCAAAGTATCCAGATAACTTCCAGAGATAAATTGCGTATAATAATCAGCTTTTTTTGCCCAGACAATGTAACTGCGCGAAATTTCTTCAGCTTCATCTGGAGGAAAACCGTAACTAATATTCACAAATTTGTCTAATGTAATTTGAGAATTATCCGGTAGATCTAAAATTACAGATTGTGAATCATCGTTCTCATC
>JAIORR010000087.1 GCA_021108055.1 Candidatus Cloacimonadota bacterium | reverse complement strand
ACTCCCAGATTTTTTTCCAGTCGGTAAACCTCTTTACTTAATGCAAGTTCGGCGATTTCTTTTATCTCGGAAACAGGTCTTTTACGATTCTCCATAACTTTGTAAATAACTGTTGATATCGGACTGTTCTTCTGATCTTCGCAAACTTGAGTAATGCGTTCATATTGGTTGTTATTAAGATATTTTTGCACTACTGTTAGGAATTCATATTCATCTTTTCTGGATTTTTTTAATTTGATCAATCTTTCGATTATGATAGTGATCGCAATAATCGAGATGAGCAAAAGCACGATCATCAAAAATCCTCCCTTTGTTGCGATCGAAAGTAAATTGGTTTTTGATGATAACTCACCAGCAGCCGTAAGCACTATATAATTCATTTTTCCTCCCAAAATATCTGTGGGTCTATGAGAAAAATTCCGCTTCAAGTTGTCAATTTATCTTTTAACAAAGCCAAAAATGATTGACACACATAATTCAATTTTAAACTTAAACTGAATTTTTCCGATATATCTAAAATAGAGGGCAAATGTATGAAATCTAACAGTTATGGAAGATTTATAGGATTCACTTCTTTTGGTGAAAGCCACGGGGCAGCAATGGGGATCGTGATCGAAGATGTGAAACCGGGTATTGAATTTCCCTTGAATAAAATCCAGGAAGAACTCGATGCTCGCAAACCAGGCAAAACATTTATTTCTACATCCAGGAAAGAAGAAGATAAAATCGTGATCCTTTCCGGCGTTTTTGAAGGGAAAACAACCGGTATGCCGATATGTCTCGTTGTATATAATAGAGATGCTAACTCCAAAGACTATGAACATCTGAAAGATATTTTCCGCCCGGGTCATGCAGATTTTACATATTACAACAAATTCAAGATCTACGATCATCGCGGCGGCGGAAGAGCTTCCGGCAGAGAAACCATTTCCAGGATCGCTGCTTCCGGCTTGGTAGATGATCTGCTGAAAAACATAAAAATAAATCTCTATCCTGTTCAAAAACATCGATTTCGATTTCCGGAATGATCTCAACTGGTTTGATAAAAGCAATTACAATGAACTAACACAATATTTTTCGGAAATAAAAAAAGCAGGCAATTCTGTCGGCGGAATAGTGGAAGCAAAAATAGAGAACGTCCCAATCGGTTTGGGCGACCCTGTTTTTGAAAAACTTGACGCTAATCTTTCAAAGGCAATTCTCTCGATCGGTTCTGTGAAAGGAATTGAATTTGGAGATGGATTTGTTTTGGCAGCGTTAACAGGAAGCCAGGCAAATGACCAGATGGATTCATCGGGATTTAAGAGCAATCACTCGGGAGGAATATTGGGTGGAATAAGTACAGGACAAAGCATTATTTTCCGCTTTGCAGTTAAACCCACTTCCTCGATCAATATTACTCAGAAAACCATCTCAAAAGATGGAAAGGAAGTTGCTTTCAAAAGTGACGGCAGACACGACACTTGCATAGTTCCCAGAATACTACCCGTTGCAAAAGCCATGATAAAACTGGTTTTGGCAGATGCTGTGAGTTATCAGAAACTCATCAGCAGTAACGAATCAGATCTAACAGACTATCGTGAAACAGTAGATAAGATCGATGAAGACATCTTAATTGCTCTGAAACGCAGAAATGATATTTCTGAATTAATTAAAAAATATAAAAAGGAAAATCAAATAAAAGTAGAAGATAAGATCCGTGAAAAAAAACTTTTGGAAAATTTGATGAAGAAAGCAAAATCACTGAAAATAAGAGTAGAAATTATAAAAGAGATATGGAAAATAATCATAGAAGAAAGCAAGAATATCCAATCCTGATATTGTCTATTCCGTTCATAGACACCGAATTTGTAAAAAAACACTATCATAAAAGCAACTGGAAAGAATTCAGATTAGATTATTCTAGAGACTTTCGTGCTTTTCCGCAAGAATGCATCGATCCAAAAACTATCATCACCATCCGTGATATTTCGGAAGGCGGAATTAACCGGATCGAATTCGATGAAAAGTTTTCGTATTATAAAAAAATGATCGCTGAATATAACTGTCTTGTAGATTGTGAAATTTTACTTTATAAAAAAAATGTTCTTCCTTCCAAAAATTTGATACTTTCCTACCATAACAATGCAGAAAATATTGATGAAAAAAAAATTCTTAACATTATTAAAATATCTAATTCTATTCCATCCAGATTCCTTAAGATCGCATTAAATATCTCCGAATATTCAGATATCGTCTGTATATCAAAGCTGATCAAAGAATCGACAAAACCCGTTCTTTTTGCCGGAATGGGAAAGCTTGGAAAAATCACAAGGATCATACACGGTCATCTTGGAGCAGAAGGCACTTATATTGGAATGAATAAATATCAAACTGCAAAAGACCAGCTAACAGAAAAAGAAATGAATAAATTCTATCTCTCCAAAATCACCAGGAAAACATACATAGGTGGGATAATTGGCGGTGAGCAGGTCGTTGACTCTCTGGGATTAACGTATTATAATCGATATTTTCATTCTCATAATATCGACGCTGTTTATCTGCCGTTCGTGGTAAATGATCTCGATGACTTCCTGAACTTTTTGAAAAACTGCAATTTCAAAGATAAATTTTATGGGTTTTCCATAACTATGCCTTTCAAAAAAGAAGCCGGTAAATTCAATAAAGAAACAGAAAAACTGCAGATAATTAATTTATACTTACCGAAAACAAAGGAAGTTTATAATACAGATTTCACAGCTTTTAGGAAATCGATAGAATATACAGGGATCACAAAGAAAGATACTGTTCTGATCTTTGGAAGTGGAGCTACTGCAGAGACTGCACTCATCAGTTTAAGCAAATTTCCAAATGTCTATATAATGAGTCGAAACAGCATTTCGGGTAAAAAACTCAGTCTTAAATATTCAAGAAAATTCATTTCAATGAAAATATCTGAAAAAGTAAAATATGATATAATTATTAATTGTACACCACTTGGAATGAGAGATGAAAATTTCCTGAAAACAACAAATTTAAGAATTTCACGAAAAGTTATTGACTTAACATATACAAAAAAAAATACTTCCTTATTAAATGAATGTGAAGCAAAAGATGTTCTATTTGTCGATGGGAAAAGATTTTGGCATTGGCAAGCTAAAGAACAATTAAGTAAATTTATAAACGAAATAGAGTATAAGAAACGTTAGGGGGAGTTTATGAGAAAATCTTTAGTATTCTTAGTATTAATAATAATTTTCTTAAGTACATCAATAATGTATGCAAATGATATCAAAAATGTTATTAAAAGTTCTAAAAAAAACAAAGATCAAATAAAATATGCAATTAGATATTTTAAACAAGAAGGAGATTCACTTCAACAGGATGCTTCTAATTACATTCTAAAAAGTATCGGTGAACACTCTTTTATCCAATATGCTCTTGTTGATTCCGGAGGCAGTGAGATCGAATGGGATGTTTTGCATTATAAGAATTATGATTCTATGAGCGCTGCTATGGATTCGCTGGAAGCAATAAAAGGTAAATTGATCTGGGAAAAAAAAGAAAAAGTAGAAGACGTCCAGTCTATCTCCGCGGAAGTACTTATAGAAAATGTGGAACTTGCATTTGAAGCATGGAAAGAAAAACCATGGGCAAAGAACTATTCTTATGAGATTTTCAAAGAGTATATTCTACCTTATCGCGGAAGCAATGAACCCATAGAATCATGGCGTGGATATTTCATGGTTGAATACGAGGATATCGAATCAAAAATGAATAATATTAATGATCCTCTGGAAGCAGCTACTTTAATTAATAAAGACCTGAAAAGCTGGTTTAAATTTGATTCGAGATTTTATTGCCACCCAACAGATCAGGGTCTTTTCTCTATGTTGATGAATAAGGTGGGAAGATGTGAAGATATGACAAACCTGGCGATCTATGCGATGCGTGCAAATGGCATTGCTGTTACCAGCGATTATACACCACACTGGGCAGATACAGGTAATAATCATGCATGGAATGTAGTAATAACTCCGGATGGAAAAGCTATTCCTTTTATGGGATGTGAAGAAAATCCGGGTAAATATTCTCTACGCCGTCGAATGGCTAAAGTCTATCGAAAAACTTATTCCAAGCAAACTGAAAACCTGGCTTTCAAGTTGGGAAATGAAGAAAAAGCACCAGCATGGTTAAGTGGAAAATGCTATCTTGATGTAACACGCGAATATACAAATGTCTCCCATGTAACCCTGAAACTTGATAGTGAAATACCGGATGGAGTTAACTTTGCCTATTTATGCGTTTTTAATTCCGGCGAATGGAAAGCGATTCATTGGGGAAAAATAAACGGCAATTCCGTAACTTTCACAGAAATGGGTCTTAATTTAGCTTATCTTCCTATGTTTTATGTGAACGAAGAACTTATTCCCGCGGGTGAACCCTTTATATTAAGAAGAGATAAAGCAATAAGAACTTTAAAGGAAGACGGAGTTTTTGAATTTGTAAAACTCACATCTGTTAGAAAAAAGAATATAGAAAAATCATCAAGAAATAGAATAAACGTTTTTCTGGATGAAGGCTGTAAATATGAACTTTTCTACTGGCAAAACGAATGGAAATCTCTCGGTGTAAAAACAGCTAAAGGTGATCCTCTCGTTCTTAGAAATGTTCCGAAAAATTGCCTGTACTGGCTTGTAAAAAAGGGTTCAAAAAAAGAAGAAAGAATATTTACATATCATAATGATAAACAATTCTGGTGGTAAGATAATAATAAGTAACAAAAAACTTAAGAAGGAAGAATAAAAAACGAATGATCCTTAAATAAGGAAAAAGGATAAAGACAAAAGACAAAAGACAAAAGACTAAAGATGAAAAGTGAAAAGTACTTAATTTCGATAATCAAATAAAATCAGAATAATCTGATTAAAAAACCGTTAATCCTTTTATAAAAAAATAACTTGCAATAT
>JAIORR010000246.1 GCA_021108055.1 Candidatus Cloacimonadota bacterium | reverse complement strand
TTAATGAAACAGTATATTCACCTGGTACAAGATATGTCCAATTTGGAGTTTGTCCTGTACTGTCAATAATTCCATCAAAGTCAAAATCCCATTCCCACGATGTCATTAAAGTATAATCTGCAGTTGAAAGATCAGTGAACTGAACTTGCTGCCCTATTACCACCAAGGTATCTAAGGTCACAAAATCAGCATATAAAATTACATCTGGCGGTACAATTTGATAATAATGTACTCCGCCATTGATCGTTCCCATAAACAAATCCTCCCAGCCGTCATTATCAATATCGATAAAAGTCGGAGTGGAATTTGATTCTACATTTATACTCCTGAATGAGTTAGTAATCAAATTAAATTCTACTGAATCAAAAGCTGTTTGCTCATAGTGGTTGAGGTTACCATCTTCTTCACCTATAATCAAATCCAGAAGACCATTATGATCTATATCGGTAAATATGGGTGTAGATTTGGTGCCGATGTCGATATTATTAAAAGATGTCGTTATCAGTACGAATTCAAACGATCCTTCAGCATCTTGTTCATAATGGTAAAGATAGCCACTATCTTCTCCAATGATCAAATCTAATAAGCCATCATTGTTAATATCTGTAAAAGACGGCGTGGAATATGATCCTACATTAATACTATTAATAAAACTGGTGGACATCAGCACAAATTCATTTGAACCTACTGCTGACTGCTCATAATGATTAAGATTACCATCATATTCTCCAATAATTAAATCTAATAGACCATCATTATTTAGATCAGTTAAAGTTGGTGCAGAATTATTCCCCACATCGATATTGTTAAATGAATTAGTAATTAATCCAAATTCATCCGAACCAATAACAGTTTGTTCATAATGAACAAGATAACCATCGTTATTTCCTATGAGCATATCTAACAGCCCATCATTATCAATATCACTAAAAATTGGAATCGAATTATTTCCTACATCGATAAAAGCAAAAATAGGTGTAATTATCACAAATTCATCTGAATGTGTGCTTATTTGTTCATAATGATTAAGATTACCGTCTTGTTCTCCTATCATCATATCTATTAGATTGTTATTATCTATATCAATAAATACCGCAAAGGATTTAAATCCCACATCAATGCTGTTAAATGAGGATGTTATTAATGTAAAAGTATTGGGATTTAATGCAGATTGCTGATAATGGTTTAAATTACCATTTTGTTCTCCTACGATCATATCCAATACACCATCTTCATCAAAATCAATAAAAGAAGGTGCGGAACGAAATCCTACATCAATGCCGTTAAAATTAGTGGTTAACAGGGTAAAGTTACTTGATCCTACTGCAAATTGTTCATAATGATTAAGATTCCCGAAAAATTCTCCGACAATCATATCCAACAAACCATCATTATCAATATCGGTGAATGTTGGTACAGATTCACTTCCAACGTCTATACTGTTGAAATTAGTTGCTATTAGACCAAATTCATAAGACCCAATGCTTTGTTGTTCATAATGATTTAGGTTTCCTGCTCTTTCACCGATAATCAAATCCAATAGACCATCATTGTCAATATCGGTAAAAGTAGGTGTGGGATATTCTCCCACATTGATATCGTCAAAAGTTGTTGTTATCAGCACAAATTCTGTTGAACCTGCTGCTGATTGCTCATAATGGCTAAGATCACCATCTTGCTCTCCAACAATCATATCCAGTAATCCATCATTATCAATATCGATAAATGCTGGTTTACTTCTACTCATGTCCTGCCCCCAACCAAATTCATTGTATTCGTTATACTCTTGTGCAAATAAAATAGCAGAAACAAGAACAAACAAAATAATAACAAATTTTTTCATAATAACTCCTTTTTTTACATTTTCTTTAAAATATCAACATAATAAAAAATAAAATAACCACATAATTAAATTATTCCTAAAATACATTAAACCAACCGAAACTTTTCTAAATAATTATACCTATTTGCGACTCTTTTAAAATGAAGAATATTTGATCTACAACCATTTCTTCTTTCTTTATCTGTCGTTTTCTCTTTATCACGATTATCATCTCTTTCAAGATATTTTTTATAATATTCAATAAGCCAATTCTTTCCATCTTTCTAAATTAATGTTCCTATCTTCATAAACAATTGGATTCTCTTTGCTCATCTCCATACTTGTTTTAAACCAAGCTCCCCATTCGTCATTATCAGCAAATAAAAAATGCTGTTGTAAACATTAAAATTGTTAATAAAAAAATTATTGAGTTTTTCATTTTCTTTGTTAAACAATCCCAAACTTTTTTTATAACAGTTAATTAGTAAAATCCAAATAATAAATAATTCATTTATAGATATTACTAATATTTTCTAAGTAAAGTAGATAATTTTTTCAGGAGCTATCTGAAAAATATCAGATAGCTCCTGAGAATTTAGTTGAAAATTTGATCAGCCAACATATCTAACTTGGCACGATATTAAAGATTTACCATTTAATTATTAGCTGTTACACGGTAGAACTTTTTATCTACCAGAGGTTCATTCCAACTTGTACTTGTTATTCCTGCTTGTTCTACTGTTGTAAATGAACCATATGGATCCGTATCACTGTAAACTGTATATGAAGTTGCTCTATTTACAGTTTCCCATTCTATGTAAACATTTCCTGATTCCACATAAATATTTGTGATAACCGGTGCGGACAGATCTTGAGGAGAACCAGCAGCAGAACCACAATCAGCCCAATCAGACTGCCAACATTGATCACGATTTTCAAAATCATCAATGTAAATTACTAGAGGCCCTTTTCCTTGATCTTCAATATGAGATTCCGAACCATCGTTACCACCGAATACTGGATATCCCTGGTTAAATACAGCAGCCATTCTATAGTCATATTCCACAAAACCAACAGGAACCTCAATCATTACTGACGCACTATCATCAACCGGAGGATCATAAACATAAACATAAGCAACAGCTTGCCAATTTTCAACTGCTGTAGTGTCAGCATCGCGTTCTACTACATAATAATGAATATTTGGCATTTCTGTAGAGCTGTGGAAAGGGTCGTTAAGTGATAATTCATAATCGATATAAATCCATCCACCTTCATCATCAGGTACATCGTAAGCCGCTGTATTTGTAGGAGGAGCAATTGTTGGAGCTTGAATTACAATAGGATCTGAATAACTGTGGTTTTCATAAGGATATATTCCGTAAACTTCGATTATCAGATCATCCATTGTTTCAAATGCAATACAGTTTTCATAAACCTGATATCCATTACTTAGTAAAGGTTCGTCAGGCAATGTTACATCATCTGAATAATTAGAAAGGAAATGAATAATATTAGAATATTCACAATCACGAATTCCAGCTTCATCTGCAGCAGCAATATTAACATTAAAATAAGTTCCAAATTCCGGAGAGTTCGGTGTTGTTGTTATTACAAATCTTGTTGCTACTATATCAACAAATTCTGTAACATCAGGAATTTCAGGAATAGCTTCTTCATTACCTGGATTATCTGTTGCGATAGTATAGAAATCATAAGTTCCTTCTTCACAAACTAATGGACTCGGATCCAGACAATAGTGGAATGTTCCAATTGTATTACCTGTAACGTCGGTATCAGCAAGAGTGAATGCTGCACCATCTTTGCTTACCCAAAGTTCAACTTGTAGAATACCGTTAGCATCACTTGCTGTCCATTCAACTTCTATACATCCTGTAGTAGAATTATAAACAGCAGTTAGAGCAGATGAAATTGGATTTTCCGTATCAATATCAAAGACATTGGCTTCATCAAATTGAACCTGAGTGTTTCCGGCAGGATCATCTATAGCTCCTTCAATATGTACATCTATATCCCATATTGTTTCATTTATATCTGTTACATTATAAGTTGCGACATAAGTGACAGCATCTGGCCACGATCCATTATTAAAGGTAATTGTGTTCAGCGGGTTTTCAACCGGGAATGTAATCACAGGATCTGATGTTCCATTTGTTAACATATCTTCATCATAAACAACTGCTAATGTAAATGTTCCGGTTCCTACATCTGCATCTGTAATTATAACCGGAGTAGGAGTTACGGAAATAGCTATCGGATTTTCCGTATCGATATCAAAGACATCTACTTCATCATAAGGAACCTGAGTGTTTTCAGCAGGATCATCTTTTGCACCTTCTATATGTACATCGATATCCGGAATTGTTTCATTTACATCTATAACATCATAATAAGCTACATAAGTATCAACATCTGGCCAGATGCCGTGATTAAATGTTATCGTATTAAGTGGGTCTTCAATAGGAAATGTAATTACCGGATCTGCTATTCCCCTAGGACCATCTATTAACATATTTTCACTGTAATCTATTGTTAATGTAAATGTATTCATTCCAACATCAGAATCTGTAATTAAGGCAGGAGCAGGTGTTACATTTGTAACTACAGGATTTTCCGTATCGATACTGAAAACATCTGCTTCATCATAAGGAACCTGAGTATTTCCGGCAGGATTATCTATAGCACTTCCAATATGTACATCAATATCCGGAATTGTCTCATTTACATCGATTACATTATAAGTTGCAATATAAGTGACAGCATCCGACCAACTATCATTGCTAAATGTAATTGTGCCAAGCGGATTTTCAACAGGGAATGTAATTACAGGATCTGCAGTTCCGCCTGTTAACATAGCCTCATTATAAACAACTGTTAATGTGAATATTCCTCTTCCGGTATCAGAATCTGTAATTAAAACAGGAGAAGGAGTTACAGAAACAACTTCCGGATTTTCCGTATCGATACCAAAGACATCTACTTCATCATAAAGAACCTGAATATTTCCTGCAGGATCATCTATAGCACTTACAATATGCACATCGATATTCGGAATTGTCTCACCTGCATCTGTAACATTATAATAAGCTACATAGGTATCAGCATCTGACCAGGTACCATGATTTAATGTTATTGTGCTAAGCGGATTTTCAACAGGAAATGTAATCACAGGATCTGATGTTCCATTTGTTAACATATCCTCACTGTAATCCACTGTTAATG
>JAIORR010000044.1 GCA_021108055.1 Candidatus Cloacimonadota bacterium | reverse complement strand
AATCCGGTAAAAACAGCTCGGGAAAGAATACTGTGTCCGATATTATATTCTTCGAAAATGTTCATTTTAACCAGTTTTTGAACGTTGTGATAGTTTAATCCATGACCGGCAACGATTCTCATTCCGGTTTCCTTGATCACTTTTGCTGCTTCGTAAATTCTTTTTAGTTCTTTTTCAATTTCGATTTTATCATTCAGATTCGCATATTTACCTGTGTGGATTTCCACTGCGTCGGCACCGATATCTTTTGCAAATAATATCATATCAGGATCTGGCTCTATGAACACACTCACTTCGATTCCCACTTCTTTCAATTCACTTATCTGCTTTTTATGCGTTTTTATCAGTTTCAGTCCACCTTCGGTTGTCAGCTCTTCTCTATTCTCCGGCACCAGGGTTACCGTATCCGGTTTCACATTTCTGGCAATTCGTATCATCTCGGGAGTGGCAGCCATTTCCAGGTTAAGCCGGGTTTGAATAGTTTCCCGCAGGATATACAGGTCTCTTTCCTGGATGTGTCTTCTATCTTCCCGCAGATGAATTGTTATCTGGTCTGCTCCGTTCTGTTCTGCAATTGCGGCAGCTTGAACCGGTTCTGGTTCAATTCCTAATCTTGCCTGCCTGAGCGTTGCAACATGATCTATATTTATTCCCAGATCTGCCATTACTTTCTCCTTCAAACGATATTTTACATCATTTCTCTATTTATAATGATCTCTGCCTTACTTCTTAATTCTTTTATACGACGAATAAGTCTAAGTTCAGAATCAATTTGTTGAAGCCTTTCTTTCAGTACATCTTTAACTTCATTTAAATCTGCTATTTTGCTTTTTTTATGATCTGTTTTTATAATAATATGGTATCCGAATTTAGTTTTTACAGGTTCACTTATCTGGTTCACTTTCAGATCAAAAGCAACCTCTTCAAATTCTTTAACCATTTTTCCGCGAGCAAAATACCCCAGGTCTCCACATTGATAGCCGCTCGGGCAATCGGAGCATTCTAAAGCAATTTTATTGAAATCTTCCGTACATTTAATTGATTTCCGTATATCATTTATTTTTTTTAAACTTGTTTCGGAATTCCCTTTTACAAGTATATGAGAGGCTTTTACCATCTCATTTGTTCTGAATGAATTTTTATTTTCCAGGTAAACTTCATTTAATTTATTAACTGGAATATGACAATCCGACGAGAAGGTTATATTTATATATTTTTTTATTAGAAGTTCGCTTTTTATTTTTTCTTTAATGATATCATCGTTTAGATCGTTGTTTTCAAGCATTTCCTTGAATTCTTCTTCAGAATCCCAACCCAGCATAAATTCAACGAACTCGTTCTCTATTTCCTCATTTGAAATTTCCGTATTGGAATTCTTTGCATCCTCAAGAAGAAGACAGCCATCGATGAGTTGTTCGAGTGCTCTTTTTTTTGCTTTATCATTTGGCTGCTCAAGTTTAAGTTTGGTAAGAACCTGCTTCAATTCTGCCTGATACTCATCTATGGTTATTTCATAATTATTTATTCTGGCAATGATCATCCCATCTCCTATCTGAATATATTTCGTAAAACTCTAAAATCTTTTCCAAGACATTTAAAAAAGTAATCTTGTTTACCTGCAATGTCAAATCAAAATCTATTTTCCTGAACCAGGTGAATTGTCTTTTAGCATAATTTCGGGTATGTTTCTTTATTTCTTCGATGCATTCTTCCAGTTTTTTCTCTTTAGAAAAAAAAGGAAATAATTCTTTGTATCCAACCGTGTTCATTCCATGATCATTTTCTCCGTAACCTATTTTCAGGAGTTCGTTCATCTCTTGTAGAAGCCCTTTTTCCAACATTGCATCTACCCGCTTATTTATCCTTTCATAAAGAGCGTCCCTGTCATCAGAGATAAAGATATTAAAAGCTTGAATGATCTTTTTATGGGTAACCTGTTGCTGCCAATGTTGTGTGATGGTTTTTCCGGTGGCTTCATAAACTTCCAATGCACGGATAACCCTGTTCAAATCGTTTGGCTCTGTACGTTCTGCAGAATCAGGATCGATCTTTTTCAAACGTTCATATAGAAATTCAGTTCCTTTCTCGATAGCAGTTTGTTTGAGATTTATGCGAATTTCCGGTGAGATATCCGGTGCATCAAATATACCTTCCACCAGAGATTGAATATAGAATCCCGTTCCGCCTACAATAATTGGAATTTTATTATGTTCATTTAAATTTTTAATAACATGAAAAGCATCTTTTGCAAAATCTCCGGCACTGTAATTCTGGTCTGGATAGACGATGTCTATCAAGTGATGTTTGATCTTTTCCTGTTCTTCTCTGGAAGGTTTTGCGGTGCCGATATTCAATAATTTGTAAACCTGACGTGAATCCGCAGAAATAATCTCGGAATTCAATTCTTCTGCAAGCTGTAAAGCAAGTGCACTTTTCCCAACAGCAGTGGGTCCCTGAATGGTTATAACCGGGATCATATCCTTTTGAACTTTTTCTCGAAATCACTCAAAGGCATCTTGATAATAAGGGGTCTACCGTGGGGACAGTAGTATGGAACTTCGCAGGCGAAGAGGTCGTTTATCAGTGCCAGCATTTCTTTCTTATTCATCTTCTTTCCTGCTTTGATGGCGGCTTTACAGGCAACCGACTTTGCGATGCTGTCACGAAAATCTTCGGTTTCTTCAAATTCTTCTTCGAGTTGCTTGATAATTTCTATAAATATCTCTCCCCCATCCCACTCTTCCAGTTCAATAGGAATTTCATCTATCACTATCGCATTCCCGCTGAATGTTTTGATCGTGAATCCTGCTTTATCAAAAATTTCCAGGTTCTCGGAAATAAGTTGAGGAATTACCTGACTGAGATGCGGTGGAAGATCGATGACTATCGGGAAAAGCAATTTCTGGGTGGAAGCAGGAGCGCCATGTATGCGGTGAAGTATCTTTTCATAGATTATCCGTTCATGGGCTGCATGCTGATCTATGATCATCAACCCATCTTCTACCTGCACAAAAATGTAACTTTGATGAAGCTGCCACGGATTTATTACATCTTCTTCCGGACGTAAAAAAAACTTGGGTTTATGTTTTAATACGCTCTCTTCAATCTGTTTCTCAGAATCGGTTTTCTTCCTGAAAATATCCGGTTGATATATTTGTTTCAATTCCTTCTTAACTTCACCGAATCGTTTTTTATCTGTTCTTTTCTCAAATATTCTTGATTCTAATTTTGTTACTTTTCCGGTTTTTATTTTTGAAGATAGTTTGGATTTTATCTGCTCGAATCGTTCTTCCTCATATTTTAATAAAGAATTAGTAATGGAGGTTTTCACAAAACTGTGAATTGCTCCGGGATCACCGAAGCGGATCTCCATTTTTGCCGGATGAACATTGAAATCTACCTGGCTCGGTTCGATATTTAAAAATAAAATATACGGAGGTGTCTTTCCCTGCTGAAATAGTCGCAGTTTCTTGATAAATGGTTCGTATGCAGATTTGATACTGTGAAAAATGATCTTATCTTTAATGAACCTGCCGTTAACGAAAATGTATCTGTAATCTGCAAATCCAACGGAATCCTCTTCCAACCCGCTTATGTATCCACTCAACTTTATCCTGTCGCTTTTTGCATTTAACTTTATCAGGTCTTGTTTCAGGAAGTTGCTGCCAAAAACAGCTTTCAGACGTTCATCAATATTTTTCACAGCAGGATAGTTCAGCTTTTCCCTTCCATCGGAAATAAACTTGAAATGAATGCCGGGATAAAGAACAGATTGATAATGAATGTAATTTAGAATATGTTTGAACTCTACCTGGGTCGATTTCAGGAATTTCTTACGTGCAGGAATGTTACTGAATATTTTCCTGATGGTTACCGTTGTTCCCGAATTCGCAGAAACCTGAGAAAAATCTATCAGACTGCCTGAATTAAATTCTACTTTAGATGCAGTGTCACTTTCTTTATTTCTGGTTATCATGGTCAATTGACTAACGGAGGCAATGCTGGAAAGTGCTTCGCCTCGAAATCCAAGAGACGAAATACTGAAGATGTCCGTAACTGTTCGTATCTTGCTGGTAGCATGACGTTCAAAACATTGAAGAGCATCGTCCTCACTCATACCGCAGCCGTTATCGCTAACCCGGATTAATCTTTTCCCACCATCTTCTATTGTGATCATTACTTTGGAAGAATCTGCATCTATAGAATTTTCAACTAATTCCTTAACCACAGAAACAGGTCTTTCGATCACTTCACCCGCAGCAATGCGGTTTGCAACTTCTTCCGATAGAATCTTTATTTTTCCCATTTATTTCTCATCAAAAATATTATCTACACTTTCCGAAATCTCATACAAAGAAAAATCTTCCCCGTAGCTTTCGTAAAGTTTCAGCAACTTTCCGATTTTTTTCAAGAGATCAGTTAAAATAAAAAAGACGGAAAGTAATCTCTTTCACTATTTAAATCTTTCATCTGACCTGTGTTTCTCTGCATTTTCCACTCTTTTCTTCAACCATCCGATCTTTGAATCCTTGTCTATATCAAAACAATCGAACCCGGGCACGAACGGTTTGATGTCCAAAAGCGGAGTTCCGTCTATGCTGTCAACATTAGAAATGTGCATAATGTTATCTTCTATTTTATCAAGTCGTACAATCGACATTCCGATCTGGTTTGGACGGCGTGGAGCACGGGTGGCAAATACACCTCTTATCTTATTTTCCATATATGGATGAACCAGCAATTTGAAGCTTTTTGAAAGATGAAAATTATATATAAGCACAATATGAGAAAAGCCATCAAGGTCTTTTAACCCTTCTTTAAATTCTTCAAATATCTCAATAGTTCCTTTTATTCCTTTGGCTCCTGCCGGCTGGATAGGCATTCCTACCGGTTCTTTAAAAGGTGAATGGATAATTCCGATTGGTTTGAATGTTATTTCTTTCATTTTTTCCTCGTAAAGCGATCAGCTTGGTCGCTATTTTAAATTACTATGTGGAATATAATTAATCTCGACCTGGCAGGTCGAGTTACGTCAATATATTTCCTTGAATAATATAAATGATAACA
>JAIORR010000089.1 GCA_021108055.1 Candidatus Cloacimonadota bacterium | reverse complement strand
ACTGATCTGAGTATCGACTCGTAAAGAATGACGAGTCGAAACATTTTGAAACTTGACAAAAGTCTGAAAGATCTTGTGTTAGTGGCAATAAAGGAAACAAAATGAGAGTCGTTATTTTGATTTTTCCGATACTATTTTTTTTATTAAATTGTGTTGAAAAAACAAATAAGGAGAATATTTTCAAAATGGAAACAGATAATCAAAATAATCTAAATAAATTCTTGTATTCTAATCAATTTAATATAAAGACAATAGATTTAAATGAAGGGGAAAATTCTGATTTTCATTTCCTAAAAAATATTATTGGTAATTCTGAAATTGTTTTGTTAGGTGAACAAGATCACGGAGATGGAACAACATTTATAGCCAAAGCAAAAATAATAAAATACTTACACGAAGAAATGGGGTTCAATGTATTAGCTTATGAATCTGATTTTTACGATTGCAATATTAAGGGTAATCAATTCAAAAATAAGAATATCCCTATAACTGAGCTGATAAAATGTTTATGGGGTTTCTGGACTACAGGAAATGAAATTCAGCCATTTTATGAATATTTAAAACATCAAAATGATTCTGATAATCCAATACATATAACAGGTTTTGATTGCCAATATACTAATGGGAAAAAGCAAAATAAATTTATTGAGGATTATTTAGAGTTTATCAAAAACTCCGTTTCTCCGGATAAAGTAAATTCAAATGTTCAAGAAAGTTTCCTTAAAATTGTTTCAGAGTTTTTTTCAAAACCATTTGAATATAAATTTTCAAATAAATTTAAAACAATATTTTTTGATACTATTGATAAATTAATAAGTATTGAAAAATCTGATGTTTCATCGATCGATAACTTTTTTATTCAAGAAATGAAAAATCTGAGAGGATTTGCTGAATATAAATGGAGTTCTGAAAATAATAAACATATTAGCAGAGATGCACAAATGGCGGATAATTTTAAGTGGCTATTTGAGCATAAGTATAAAGGTGAAAAAATCATAATTTGGGCTCACAGTTTTCATACATTAAAAAATTGTTCGTATATCTTTTCTAACGAATTAATTGCCGAATATGAAGCTGAAGGAATAAATTTAAATTGGATTGGTCATTTGATGGGTGAAATTCTTTATCGCGAATATACAGAAAAAATATATTCAATAGGATTTATTGCATATAATGGAGAATTTAACAATAAAGCATTTCAAGGTAATTTTACAGATACAGAGAAAATTGTTTCGGAGGAAAACTCCTTAGAAAAAGTAATTCATTCAAAACAGATTAATTATGGTTTTATCAATCTGAAAAATGCACATATTTCAAAGTTTTTAATGTCCGGAGATTGTCATAACGAAGCAACAAAATCAGATTGGAAGAATGTTTTTGATGGTTTATTCTATATTGATGAAATGTCAGGTATTAAGTAATTGAAGCCACTAACACACAGCTCCACAGCTAAGCAAGAAGAAATGTGAAAGAGCCTGCCAGATGCGGGCAAGAATGGCACGCTCGGCTTTAAGTTGAATGTAACCAACTTAAGTTAAAATTGGTAAAACCAACTTAACTTATGTTTCTCAAGTTTATTTACATTAATGACAAATGCTCCCAAACTTTTAAACCATTCGGAAGGTCGAGAAAAGCAAGAAGTTCTAAAACCATTCCGAAGGTCACTATTTTAGTAGCAGCATCGGCTTTGTCTTAACAAACTTATTTCCGATTTTCAACTGATAGAAATAAATCCCTGAACTTACAGGCTGGTTGCTTTCATCTGTTCCGTCCCAGGTTATGGAGTGCATCAACCGTGTTGATGCGGCGGTAACACGGTTACCGCACTCCAAAATATCCAAAATCTTCACTTTCTGACCTTTAATGTTATATATAATTAACTCCGTGTTCTCCGTGTGCTCTGTGGTTGAAAATTGTATTGTTGTTTCCGGGTTGAACGGATTGGGATAATTATACAATTCAACCTTCGGAGAAAGAACAATCTCATCTGCGGATGCAGAAACAATGATGTCGTTCCCATCTCTCGGTTCGATCTTAAAATTACTATATGAATAATCGACTATACCGGTAATGTCGTAGAATTCACCCATAACAGGAAAAAAGGAAAACATCAGATCGCCTATTATTATTTCCCCCGAACCATCATCGACTATCCATTCATCATACCCCGTATTAACTTCAACACATTCTGCATTTTCCACTTTTACAAGTACACCTTCATAATCTTCCTGACTAACATCACCAGTATTTAAAACAACAGATTCCGGCAGAATATTATTACCTGACTGCACTTCAAAAAAACTAATATCATTAAGTTCGGTTTTATCATAATATTCTGCAACAGTTCCCGCAATGATCAACGAATCTCCTCGCTGCGGATCATTAGAGAAATTATAAATAAAAATCCCATTCCAGACACCTGCACCATCCTGGATAAAATAGCCACTATCAAAAACACCCGTTACGATGCCGCAAGTTATTACATTTGTTCCTGCAAGCGGAGAAGGTCCCGTTAAAGAATACTGGATATCATAGATAGTAATTACAGGAACCGGTTCAATGATAGAGAAAGGATTATTACTTTCATCGGATGGAATGCCGTCATCCGTATCGGAAACCACGATAATATATTCACCAAGGGGCTGTTCTAATGGAATGTTCCATTCCCAAATTCCGTCATTTTCGGTGGAAGCAATAAGAATTTCTCGTGAACTGCTCTCAACCGATTCAAGCTCGATCTTGATATTACCGGAAAAATTTGCCGAAGCCCACCTTATTTCCTGTGTAGAATCTTGTTCCCACTGCTCTTCTATATTTGGAATTGTAACAACAATAATTTCCTGAGCAGAAGGGATTACATCGAAATCTGCAAAAACCGGTAAATGGTCGGAAGCTTCATAAAGTGCATCTGCAATTTCCGGTGAAACTGCAGAATTAGTTCCTGCGTTAATCGACTGGTTAAAATGGTCTCCATCGTTTCCGAATGGTGTAAGGCTATCTGTTATATATTCCAATCCATATCCATTATCGATCTCATAAGAAGAAAGAATGAAATCGAATCTGTCATCCAGCCCGCCGCCAGCTCCTCCGCCAAATGCAGTTTCCCTTGTAGATTGTGTATGCACAGCAGCAAAGTTCTGATTATTATTCCAGGAACCGACCTGATCGGAAAGGTCTTGAGCACGACCGATATTATTGGTTTCGTCTGCAATGAACTTCTGATATCCCGGCTCATTGCTCGTATAAAAATTCATATCGCCGGCAATAATAAATTCCGATCCTTCTTCTAATAAATTGAGATGATCCCGCAATATAGTAACCTCTTCCAGCCTGAGAAGTTCATTCCCCTGACTTGCCTTTAAGTGGCAACTATAAAATCTTATCAGGTTTCCTTCCAGCAATAATTCATATTCAGAAATATCTCGCAGCTCGGTATCGATCGTATCCTGAGAAGCAAAAGTGACAACGGAATTTCTGTAGAACAACATATTTTCCGTGTCCGGTCCGTCTAAAAAACGTGCTCTGGAAAAATTGTTCCCACCATTATTCAAAGCAGTAAGAAGAAGTTCTGCTCCTTCTTCATTAGCAATTTCCTGCAAAAGCACTATATCAGGTTCGATCTCATCAAAAACAGATTGAAAATATTGAAGCCTGTTTCCGGAATTGTCGCTGAAGTTCAAGGCATTATAGGTAAGCACCCGCAAAGCAGAAAGCTCTACAATGAAAATCATTATAACTATTATCAAGATCATCTTTTTCATTTTAATATCCTCTGCAAAATAAAAAAGGGTAGAATTAAATTTCTACCCACATATAAATCCTTATTTATTAGTAATAAAATCAGCACTTAGACCAGCCGCAGGAATTGCATTTAAGACATCCTTCGGCATGTTCTACTGCACTTCCACAATCCGGACAGATTGCCATTAAACCCCTCGGTAATCTTTTTTGTACAGATTCCTTTTTTTTATTCATGCCTTTGATATCTGTTAATTTATTCTTATCGATCTGCATAAATATATCCAGAGATCTTGAAACACCATCTGCACAGGAAGTTACCATTTCGCCATTATTCCACATCGGAGAAGGACAGCGGATACCTCTCAATTGTCTAACAATGGAACTTACTTTTACATTTGAACGTAAACACAAAGATGTAAGTCTGGCAATCGCTTCCAATTGAGCAGAAGCACAACCACCCACTTTTCCCATCTGTGTGAAAACTTCACAGGCACCTTTTTCGTCAGAATTGATCGTTATATAAAGGTGACCACATCCTGTTTCGATCTTCTGTGTAATTCCGGTTGTAATTTCGGGTCTTTCGCGGGGACTTATTCTGGTACCATTCATAGGGGTTTCTTTTGTTTTCGTTCCCACCGATAATACCTGGTCTTCCCTGCTTCCATCACGATAAACAGTCACACCTTTGCAATCCAGATCATAGGCAAGTTCATAAGCCATTTTTATATCTTCTTTTGTAGCTTCTCTGGTAAAATTAATAGTTTTGGAAACAGCGTTATCCGTATATTTCTGGAAGGCAGCCTGCATTTTTATATGCCATTGAGGCGATATATCATGTGAAGTTACAAATATTTTTTTTATGTTTTCGGGTATTTCCGGTATATGAGCAACGCTTCCTGTTTCGGATACTTTTTCTAAAAGTTCTTTGGAATATATTCCGGATTCACGGAGTGCATTTTCGAAGTGAGAATTAACATAAAGAAGCTTTTCTCCATCCATCACATTTTTTACATAAACCAGAGAAAATTGAGGTTCTATTCCACTGGAAGTATTGCATATCATACTGATTGTGCCGGTAGGAGCAATGGTAGTTGTGGTAGCATTTCGAATACCATTTTCAGAAATTTCAGTCTTGAGTTCTTTCCAATCTAATTTATTATTCTTGCGGATGAGTTTATTCTTATCATACACACTGCCTTTGAAATTGGGAAAAGCAGAGTGTTTCTGTGCCAGTTCCTTTGACATCTTTTTGGAATGATAATCTATAAACTCCATAATTTCTTCACCCAGAGCAACTGCTTTCTTATTGTTATAAGGAATTTTTAAAACAAAAAGCAGGTC
>JAIORR010000310.1 GCA_021108055.1 Candidatus Cloacimonadota bacterium | reverse complement strand
GTTGACAAAGCCCTGCAAAGCGGGGCTTTGTTTTTTTCTTGACATAATATTAACTTAATAATAGTTAGAACTTGTTAGCATAGGGAAGCAAATAGTAATGAAAAGTTGTTAACAAAAAAAACAAGGAGGTAACAGATTTGACTGTAAAAATTGATCCTAATAAAAAATTCAGGAAAGAATTGAATTCGGGAATTGTTTCTTTAGTTCTATTGAATGTGCTGAATCAGGCAAAGGAACCAATGTATGGCTATCAGATCGCCAAGAATATCGAGGGAAAAGGGAAAAATATTCCGATGATGAAGCAAGGTGCGCTTTATCCCGTACTGCGTTCCCTGGCTGCTGCGGGTCTATTGGATAGCCATGTAGATCCATCAATTACCGGTCCGCCAAGACGTTATTACAAAATCAATGATTCCGGCAGGAGAACTCTATCAGAATGGAAAGATATCTGGAATGAAACCAGAACCTTTATCGACAACATAATAGGAGGAGAAAATGTATAAAAGCATAGAAGAATTCTTATCTGTTTTGAAACGGGAATTGAAAGGAAACGATAGAGCTCTGATCCAGGATGCTCTTTCCGATGCTGAGGAGCATATCCGAACAGCTTTGGAAAACATCATGAATACCAAGCAGGAAATTACGGAAGAAGAAGCACTTTCAAAAGCCATCGAGAGTTATGGATATCCATCTGAAATAGCAGCAGATTACAAAAAACTGGATGAATATTTAACACCCATGCTTGCTCCTTCTGATAAGGTTGACATGCGTCCATGGTGGAAAAAATTCCTACTGATAATTGCTGATCCCAGAGCTTGGGGAGCAACTCTTTATATGCTTATTTCAATCATAACCGGAATAATTTATAATACCTGGGTTGTTTGTGGATTATCAGTTTCACTACCTTTATTGATCTTTATCATTGGTCTGCCAATTGCGGGATTCTTCTTACTTTCCGTGAGAGGTATTGCTTTGTTGGAAGGTCGAATTGTAGAAGCTTTGCTGGGAATGCGTATGCCTCGAAAACCGATGTTTATGAGTAAAGACAAAGGGTGGTGGGGAAAATTCAAAGCTCTTGTTTCTTCCGGTATCACATGGAAAGCTATGGTTTATATGATCCTGCAAATGCCTTTGGGAATTCTATACTTCATACTTATTGTTACGCTGTTTACAGTTTCGGTGGCATTTATTTCTTCTCCTGTACTGGAATTGATCTTTGGTGTACCGATGATGGAGGTAAACGGAATGGAGACTTATACTAATAAATGGCTTCTTCCATTATTACCTGTTGCAGGTGCACTTTTGCTGCTTTGTACTTTACATTTGGCAAAATTGATCGGTAAATTACATGGAATGTTCGCAAAATTGATGCTTGTGAAGAAATAGGATTAACTAATAAAAAAAGGCGATCATGTTTGGTCGCCTTTCTATTTTCTAAGTTTAAGTATGTGGGAATACGATATTAAAATCAAACCACCGGGAACGATTGAATGGGAGTGATTTTGGAGTAAGGCAATCATATTGCCTTTTGAGTTGGAACAACTCATCTTTTGTAAGCGACTTTGTCACTTAAAACCAACACGGTTGGTTTACTCCAAAACTATTTTTCTCTCTTCTTCAATATCTCTTCTTCAATACTTTTTGGAACTGCTTTATATTCACTGAATTCCATTGTGAAATCTGCTTTCCCTTGCGTTACCGATCTGAATTGTGTAGCAAGCCCAAAGGTCTCAGAGAGCGGCATTTCCGCATCGATACATGTGAAATTATCGTCTATTACAGTATCTGAAACAAGTCCTCGATTCTGGTTGATAATTGCCATGATATTTCCTCGAAATTCAGAAGGAGTTTCCACAGAAACTTTCATAACAGGCTCCAAAATAATTGGTTTAGCCTTATAGTAATTTTTTCTGAAAGCAGATCGTGTTGCGATTTCGAAAGCAAGTTGCGAGGAATCTACAGCATGAAAATCTCCGTCATCTAAAGTCATTTTTACGCCGACAACCGGGAATCCGGCAAGCTCTCCTTTTTCCAAAACAGAGAAAAATCCCTTTTCACAACCGGGGATATATTGAGCTGGAATATTCCCGCCGCGAATTTTATCTCTAAATACATTTTCATCTTTTCCCGAATGAGTTAAAATTCCTTTAACACGTGCAAATTGACCGCGTCCACCGGATTGTTTTTTATGAATATAATCGAATTCAATTGCCTTGGTAATTGTTTCCCGATACGAAACTTGAGGTTCACAAGCTTCCAGGTTAACACCATATTCTCTTCTCATCCTTTCTATATAAACATTTAAATGCAGTTCTCCCATTCCAAGAACAATTGTTTCTCCGGTTTCTTCATCGACATGAGCTTTAAAAGTAGGATCTTCTTTTGTGAATCTTGACAGAGCTTTGGAAAGATTATCCTGATCTTTACTATCTTTAATGTTTAACGCAAGGGATATAATGGGTTTTGGAACATAAGATTGGCGCATTGTATAGTTATTATTGCCACCATTGAAAGTATCTCCCAAAGCACAGTCGATTCCAAACAGTGCCACAATATCACCTGCACTTGCACTTGTGATATCTTCCATATTATCTGCATGCATCTTTACGAGTCGCCCTACTTTTATTTTCTTTCCCGTTCTTGCATTCATCAGATCAGATCCTTTCGATATTGTACCCTGGTAGATTCGCAAGTATGTAAGTTGACCATATTGTTGGTTTTCCAATTTGAATGCCAGTGCAACAGTTGGTAGTTCGGGATCAGAGATCAGTTTTATAGTTCTCATTTCATCGTCTTTATCATGAGCAATATTTACGCTTTCGGTTGGATCTGGAAGATAACGAACAACCGCATCGAGAAGCAATTGAATGCCTTTGTTCTTAAATGCAGAGCCCATAAAAACAGGAGTCATTTGTCTGGAAATAGTACCGACCCTTACAGCTTCATAGATCATCTCTTCAGTTTCATTTCCTTCCAAAAATGCTTCTGCCAGTTCATCGCTGAACATAGAAACAGCATCGATCATCTCTTCACGCATTTCCTCTGTTTTATTTATATATTCGGCAGGAATCTCAGTTTCTTTTACCTGTTCTCCTTTGGGTCCTGTAAAATATCTTGCTTTTTGGGAAATGAGGTCGATAATGCCTTCAAAGTTTTCTTCAAGTCCAATGGGAATCTGCATTAAAACAGCATTATGATCCAGCTTCTCACACAATTGATCTCTAACCTTTTCCGGATCTGCTCCGACTCTATCCAGTTTATTAATAAATGCAATGTGAGGAACTTTGTATCTCTTTAATTGTCTATCTACTGTGATAGATTGTGATTGAACTCCGCTGACTCCACAGAGTACAAGTATAGCACCATCCAACACGCGAAGTGCATTTTCTACTTCGATCGTGAAATCCACATGTCCGGGAGTATCGATAACGTTAAGGTTATAACCATCCCATCTTACATTTGTGGCAGCGGATGCGATAGTGATCCCTCGTTCTTTTTCCAGCTCCATGGAATCCATTGTTGCTCCCACACCGTCTTTTCCACGAACTTCACCGATCCTGTAAATTTTATTGCAATAATATAATATTCGTTCCGTTAATGTTGTTTTGCCGGAATCTATGTGAGCACTGATGCCGATATTTCTAAATTTCTTTATATCCATTTTTTTTCCTTTTATTTTCTCAATATCAATTATTCATTTACAGCTTAACAAACTGAAAAATAAATATATTTATAGAATTAATAATCTGATTTATTAATCATTAAAAGCCATAAATTTTATGCTGGTTTATTGTTCAAGAGAAATTTTGAATATCAGGATCGAAAAGATTTTCCGCACTCAAATACTATGGAAACTTATTTCCAAGGTCTTGAACTTACAAGCTTAGATATATTATCCGAAAATTCAGGGTTCAACCATTAAAAGAATTATTATTTTACAGGCAATCAGGTTGATTTCTCTACTCTTTTCAATAGTATTATTGACACATTTCTCATTATGAAAATATCTGCAGTATGAAAAAGAAAAATATTTTTGAAGGGTATTTGAATATTGCCCGAAATCATACGCCTGTTCTATGGTCGATCCCATTTGACAATAGACGTGATCATTATGAATTCCCGAAAGATCTGATCTTGAAATACCATCTGGTGAGCGGAGCCAGAGTGAAATGCGGGATCGAAGATGGAAAGATCAACAAGATTATTAGTGTTTGCGATCTGAAACCGGAAAAATTTGCAACGAGAGCAGAATTTAGCAAATTGCTTCCTCTTAATCCTACGGAAAAATTTGATTTTGGCTCCTCCGAATCTGTGTCCATCAGGATTCTTGATTTGATAGTTCCAATTGGTAAAGGAACCAGGGGACTCATCGTCTCTCCTCCCAGAGCAGGAAAAACCATGTTGCTGGAGGCTATTGCCAACGACCTGCATCGCATCGATTCTAATCTCAAGGTCATCATTCTTCTCATCGATGAACGTCCGGAAGAAGTAACTTCGTTCATTATGAATACAAAAGCTCATGTCTTTCATAGTTCTCTGGACAAGGGAACTACCTCGCATATAGTACTTTCCAGCTTCCTTATAAACCATGTGCGTACGGAAGTGGAATGCGGTAATAACGTCGTGATACTGATCGATAGCCTTACCAGGATGGGACGTGCCTACAATATTAGTGATAGGAATTCAAATAATCGGATCATGTCCGGAGGTCTGTCCGCAGGGGCACTGGAGCTGCCGCGTAAATTATTCGGAATAGCCCGAAACATTGAGAATGGCGGTTCCTGCACGATCATTGCTACAATTCTAAAAGATACCGGTTCCCGCATGGATGAAGTAATTTTCCAGGAATTTAAAGGAACTGGAAACTGTGAAATAATCCTTGACCGTGAGATCGCAGAAAAAAGAGTATTTCCAGCTATCAATATCACGGAAAGCGGCACCAGAAAAGAAGAGCTGCTCCATTCTCCGGAAGAAATTGATAAGATCAATGCGATCAGAAGAGATCTGATGCAGATCGATAAAGTTGCTGCCATTTCTAAGATAAAACAGATGATAGACCAATATAAATCCAATCACGAATTGTTAAAAGAATATTAACTTAGTCACTTAATTCTTAAATCCTTACATTTTTTG
>JAIORR010000076.1 GCA_021108055.1 Candidatus Cloacimonadota bacterium | reverse complement strand
TTCGAATCCAGAACATAATTACCATCTTCATCTTGATGTTCATAAACAAAATTTATTTCAGGATGAGAGACCATTAAAGTTATAAGTGTGTTTTTCATATCTCCGATAGGTTTACGATCGATATGACTATATTGAAAAACAGCCTTAACCTCTGTGCCTTCACCAACCTTAGAATTTATCTCAAAATTTCCATTGCTTTCTCTCGCCGCTTGTGCCAAAAGAGAAAGCCCCATGCCCACTTTTCGTGTCGTTCTTGTTGTATAGAACGGGTCCAGCACTTTGTTAATGGTTTCTTTGTTCATTCCTCTTCCATTATCTTTTATTTCGACTGCGAGCAAATCATTGTTTTTGTCCTCAACAATCTTTATCTCAATTATCGAAGCTTTTGCTTCTATCGAATTCTCGACCACATCAAGAATATGTAAGGATAGATCTTCCATCTTTATTCTTAAATGCCTTTTTCAACTCACTTACTGTAACATCATCCAGCAGGAAAGTGGTTGAAGTTTTACCAATATCATCTATATAATGAGCATCAGAAAATGTGACGAGAGGAAAGCCGGATGACATTGGAAATTCAAGTTTTTTCTTTTCGGACATATATCCTGGTGATAACTCCAGACCATCCAGTTCCAATCCTTCAGGAATAAAGCCCAGTTGACCGATCAGGCTGAATCTTTCACGATCGACGTGCGATGCAATAGCAAGTCCATTCAAAGAATGAATAAGTTCTACAATTCTATCAACCGTCAGGTCGGTTGCTCCAATCAATAATTTCTTATTAAGGTCGATGATCTCACCCTGCTCATCTACTATTAATTGGTATCCAAAAAATTCCTCGTCATTCACTCCTTTTAGATTTTTATAAACGATTTCCTGAAGTTCAGATAATTTCTTATCTTCATCAAAAAGAGCCAGGATATGCACTTCTTCTTTAGATGTAACTTCCATTCCGCCAAGAACTTTCAAATTATTTTTTTCTCCTGCTTTCTTTACGGCAATTACGTTTTCAGATGAATTATGGTCACAAATACCGATCACATCCAATCCTTTTGATCTTGCTTTTTCTACGATCATTGCAGGTGTCATATCCATATCACCACAAGGGGAGAGACAGGTATGAATATGCAAATCCGCTTTGATTTCTTTGAGCATTCGGCTGCGACCTCATTATCTCTTATTCCTTCTTTTTTTATCAATAAATTCTCAAATAATCCAAAGATAAATATTCAATTTTCAATCTTAAATTTTAAATTTATCTGTTTCCGTGTATTCCCATTTCATAAAGTTTTCCCACAATTTCAAAAGTGGATAATTCTGTTAGTAAAATTGGAATATTTTCCTGTTCTGCTTTCTTTAAAGTTGCTTCTTCCGGTTCACGTCCATTTACAAGAATGATCCCAGCAAGTTCCTGTAAATTAGCTACAGCTACAATATTTACATGAATTTGCAAAGTGATCCAGATGTTATCTTGCTGAGCATTTGCAATGACATCACTAAGCAGATCACTAGAATATCCTGCACTTATTTCTTTATCAATATCCCCGGAAACAACTTTTAGATCAAGCTTTTGCACAATATCTTTTAAATTCATCATTTTCCCTCTTTGCTTTGGACTGCATTAACCATGCTAATGCAAAGCGACACAGTCGCTTCCAATCTTTCTTAAATCACATAATCATCTTCCCGATTTATCGGGATCGTCCTGCATCCTTACGACTCGAAATCTCGCTTTGTTTGTCATTCCGCACTTGATGCGGAATCTAAATTCCTTGTTTAATTAGATCCCCGTCCCCAATCAAGTTGAGGACAAGCTTTCACAGGAATGACAAATAATAAATCAATCTTCAATACGATAATCACTGAGCTTAATAATAATTTCCAAATGCGTTCCTTTTTCAACTGTTGATCTCAGAGTCATCTTATCTGTGAATTTTTTGATATTAGGAAGTCCCATTCCAGCTCCAAATCCCAATTCTCTAACCCATCCGGGAGCAGTAGAAAAGCCGGGTTGCAAGGCTTTCTCGACATCAGGAATACCAGGACCCTTATCTGTTATAATTATTTTAATTTGATGTGGATCGATATAAGCTGTTATTTCTCCTCCATCAGTATATGCAACAATATTAATCTCTGCTTCATAAGTGGAAATTGCTGCTCTGCGAATAATATCCGGTGAAAGACCAAGTCTATAAAGCGTTTTTTTCAGTCCGGTGGAAGCTTCACCTGCTTTATCAAAGTTCTTGCCTTCTACAAAGTATTGAAATTTTAGAAAAACCTCATCCGCAATAATATCATTAAAGATATGACTTGCTCGATATCTTCGTTCCTCTTCATCATGATAAACAGATTCCAATTTCTTTAGTATTCCTTTAATAATATCACTTTTGGTAATAATTCCTACGAGCTTTTTGTCTTTCCTTGAAATTACGGGAAAACGACCAAATCCATATTTTTCAAATTTCATAATAGCATGAACAAGTGGTTCGTCAGCATACAGAGTCTTTATATTTTTGGTCATTTTATCTTCTACTAAAGCATTCATCTCTTCCTGTTCCAAGCACTTAATAAAATCTTCAATACTTACAATACCAACAAGTTCGTTATCATTTACAACAGGAACTCCTGAAATTCGCTTATTGTACAAAACATCTCTTAATTGAGAAACTGGCATTTTGGGACCGACTGTTTCAACATCTGTACACATTACTTCTTCAACTTTCAGTTCATAAGTAAGTTCTTGAATCTTGGTGGTTGTTTTATTATTATCCATTTTTATTTATCAAGATCAAAATAACTACAACTCTTAAGACCATTTTTATACAATCGCCCACAACTTTCAAATGTTGTAAGTTTTGTTATAAAAACAATTACATCATTCTTTCTCGCTAAGTTTATGATATTTTCATCGGGAATTTTTCCCATTACAAAACATACTACTTTTATATCAGACACATTTGCAGTATTGATAACCTGAATATTCGTTAAGCTTGTTAAAAGAATCGAGCCGGGTTTACCAAAAGCTAAAATTTCGCTCATTAGATCTGATGAACAACCTATTTCTATTTCTGTTTCAGGGTTATATTCTCCTGTAAGAACTTCTGCTTCAAGTATTTTTTTTATTTCTATAAGCTTCATAAGATCACTCCACTTTTACTGAATCAAATTTACAAACAGTATAACAGATACCACATTTAATACACTTCTCCTGATCGATAACATGAGGTTCCTTGCGATTACCGGAGATAGCGTCAGCAGGACATTTTATCGCACAAACCGTACAACCGGTACATTTATCAGGATCGATATGAAAAGTAATTAATGCTTTGCAAACATGAGCAGGACATTTTTTATTTTTTATATGAGCTTCGTATTCATCTCTGAAATTTTTAATAGTTGAAAGAACCGGATTTGGAAGTGTCTGTCCCAGACCGCATTGAGAAGCATCCTTTATTGCATGTCCCAGTTCTTCAAGAAATTCAATATCACCTTCTTTTCCGTTACCTTCTGTTATTTTCGTAAGAATTTCAAGCATTGCAGAACTGCCTTCCCTGCAGCTTGCACATTTTCCACAACTCTCATCACTGGTAAATTCCAGGAAATATTTGGCAAGATCTACCATGCAGGTATCTTCATCAACTACTACCATTCCCCCGGAACCCATCATAGAGCCAACTTCGGTTAGTTTTTCATAATCGACAGGTAGATCGATCAAGGAAGCTGGAACAACTCCCCCAGATGGACCTCCGATTTGAACACCTTTGAATTTTTTCCCGCCGGGAACTCCACCGCCAATATCATAGATGATTTCTTTGAGAGTGATTCCCATTGGTACTTCCACCAAACCTGTATTATTTATTTTTCCAACAAGAGAAAAAACTTTTGTTCCTTTGCTTTTCTCTGTGCCGATACCTGCAAACCAATCCGCACCACGAAGAATTATTCTGGGAACATTAGCCCAGGTTTCCACATTATTGATATTAGTGGGCTTTCCCCATAATCCGGATTCAGCAGGAAAAGGAGGTCTCTGGCTTGGTTCAGGTGATATTCCTTCAATAGAATGGATCAGAGAAGTCTCTTCTCCGCAGACAAAAGCACCTGCGCCTTGTTTGATCTCAAGATCGAAATCAAAACCCTTTCCAAGGATGTCTTTACCCAATAATCCATATTCTCTTGCCTGTTCGATCGCAATTTCCAATCTGCTGATAGCAAGCGGATATTCTGTTCTGATATAGACAAATCCCTGCCTGGCACCTATTGCCTTTGCTCCTATCAGCATTCCTTCGATAACTGCATGAGGATCGGATTCGACGATACTTCTATCCATGTAAGCACCGGGATCACCTTCATCTGCATTGCAAATTATATACTTGGGTTCACCTTTTGAATTATGACAGATCTCCCATTTCAAACCTGTTGGGAAACCTCCGCCACCTCGACCTCTTAGCCCGGAATTCTTTATCTCTTTAATTACATCTTCAGAACTCATCGATGTTAAGACTTTTATCAATGCATTATACCCATCTCTGCCAATATAATCATCTATCTTTTCGGCATCTATCAATCCCTTATTCCTGAGAGCGATCAATCGCTGTTTGCTGAAAAATCCAATCTCATTCACGGTAGGAATCTGAATTTTTTCGCCGGGCGGGGTGTACATCATTTTTTTAACAGGTCTTCCTTTTAAGAAGTGTTCTTCCACGAGATAAGGAATATCTTCCGGAGAAAGCAATTGATAAAAAATATCTTCCGGCTGAACTACTACAATAGGACCCTGAGCGCAGAATCCCTGGCAACCAGTACCTACAACCAGAACTTCTTTATCTAATCCCTGTTTTTTGATTTCTTCTTCTAACAGTTTCTTGATATTAAAAGCACCGCACGAAACACAAGCCGTGCCGGTACATACCATTAAATGAGTTCTATAAGCCATATTGATTCCTTTTTATTTTTTAAGTTGATCGATATAATAAACATAAAAAAAATAAAAAACATAAATATCCAATATCCAACACGGAATATCCAATATCCAAGTATTTTGTCGCTATCGCTCCTTTTTCCTTTTCACCGTATCAATGCTCTTGAAAAGTATTGAAATCAACTCATCTGTTTCCTGCAATAAAGGGGACAATTTTGTTGAAGGTTGAATTAATTTTG
>JAIORR010000326.1 GCA_021108055.1 Candidatus Cloacimonadota bacterium | reverse complement strand
AAGCTACAGCCTGGATTTCTCCTGTTCCATCCCGAAAGATCACAAAACGAAGTTTACTGCTTGCTTTGCGGTAGTTACGCACCCAGCCGCGCAGTTTCACTTCTTTTCCCAAATGCTCTTTTATATCTTTTATTTCTATTATTTTCACTTATTTCTCCTGATAATTTAATTACTACTATTTACTAACTTTTACTTTCCCAAGAAGAAGTTTACCAGCCATTTGTTTACTTAGGAAAAAGGACATTTCATAGATCAGGTAAATTACTTCTTGCTCTTCTTATGTTCCCTCTTTTTTAAAAAGAGAGGGACAGCAGGGAGAGTTCTATTCTACCTCTTATCTATCTTCTTCACGATCTCAAGAGCAACCTCGAGCGCCCTTGTTCCGGCTTTGCCGTCAACGATTGGATTTATATCTGCTTCAACCGCATGAACAAATGATTCCAACTCGTACGTCAAAGCATCTTTTTTGCGATTGGAAGCATCCACCTCCATAATATCCACAACGTCTTTTGTATCTATTCCTTCATATTTCCCCATCATTATTTTTGGAAGAACTTTATAAAGGTTCTTAGATTTTTTTATAAATGTTACTTTCTTATTCTGGAAATCCATCGAAAAATAAGCATCCTTCTGGAAGAATCTGAATTTGCGTGATCTTTTCAAAGATATCCGGCTGGCAGTTACGTTTGCCACAGTTCCGTTCTTAAACTCGATACGTGCATTTGCGATATCGATGCTTTTGGTCATCACGCCTGCACCACTGGCACTGATATAGGTAACATCGCTTTTAACGAAAGCCAGTATCAGATCGATATCATGTATCATCAGTTCCAATACAACCGGAACATCACTTCCCCGAGGTGTGAATGGTGCGATCCGGTGACACTCGATAAAGATAGGATCTTTTATTTTATCTTCGATCTCCATCACTACAGGATTGAACCGCTCGATGTGTCCCACCTGAATTTTCAGATTCTTTTCATCGGCAATTTTTATAAGTTCTTTTGCTTGCCACAAGTCGGAAGTTATCGGCTTTTCTATGAAAACATGAATTCCTTTTTCCAAAGCTTTCTTTGCAAGTTCATAATGAGAAATAGTCGTTACAACTATAACCAGAGCATCACATTCATTTAAAAGTAAATCAAAATCGGGAAAGATTTTTGCATCGATCTTGCCGGCTATTTCCAGGGCTCTTTTCTTATTCTTGTCATATAATCCCGCGAATTCGCATTTATTGCTCAAGCTCAATATCCGCGCATGATTCTGCCCAAATTGACCTACACCAACAATTCCTACTTTCAACATTCTTTCTCCCATTTTCTTGTAAGTTAAATTTTCTATTCCTTTTATGGTGTCAAGCAAAGAAATGAGTTTGAATATTACTCTTTTCCTTTCTTATCTTGACATTCATAAACACAAAAAAAAGGTTGATTAAATTCTTCCTGGAAAATGTTGAGGTTACAATGAAAAATAAAGTTTTACTTTTAATTTTGGACGGATACGGGATAAACGAATCCGAATATGGAAATGCGATAGCTGCTGCCGAAACTCCCCATCTTGATAAATTCAGAAGTACAAATCCGGAAAGCAGGCTGGAAGCATCCGGTTTAGCTGTAGGACTTCTTGAAGGTGATATGGGAAATTCCGAAGTTGGTCATCTGAATATCGGTGCCGGAAGGATAGTTTATCAGGTCAATACATTGATAATGAAAGAAATACAGGATAACTCCTTCTTTTCTAATAAGGCTCTTCTGAGTGCGATCGAACATATCAAGAAGAATAACAGCGATCTTCATCTTTTCGGTCTTCTTTCCAATGGAAATGTTCACAGCAACATAAATCATATCCGGGCATTATTGGAGCTTTGTAAACAGGAAAAGGTGAGGCAGGTTTATTTTCATGCATTTATGGATGGAAGGGATACTCTTCCCCATTCCGGAATTGATTTCATGCAGCAATTTCTACAGATGTCCAATGAAATCGGCATCGGTAAAGTGGCAACCGTTTCCGGCAGATATTATGCTATGGATCGTGATAATCGTTGGGAAAGAATAGAAAAAGCCTACAAAGCAATTGTGTTTGGCAAAGGTGAAGAATTCGCCGATCCGGTAGAAGCCATCCGCAAAAGTTACGATGAGAAGATCACAGATGAATTCATTATTCCAAAAGTTATTACAGAAAATGGGAAACCGGCAGCCTGCGTAAAAGACAACGATGCTGTGATTGCATTTAACTTCCGGGCAGACCGCATGCGTCAGCTAACCAGAAGTTTCGTGATATCAGACTTTGATGAATTCTCCGTAAAGAAATTCAGCAATCTTAAATATGTTTCTTTTAATGAATATGATACGAAATTCGATCCGTACGTCGAAGTTGCTTTTCGGCTTCCCAAACTTACAAATATTCTCGGGGAAGTTGTTTCCGAAAATGATCTTAGACAGTTACGTCTTGCCGAGACAGAGAAATATGCTCATGTCACTTTTTTCTTTAATGGCGGAACGGAAAAACCTTTTGCAAATGAAGACAGGATACTGGTAAATTCGCCACGCGTTCCTACTTATGACATGCAGCCGGAAATGAGTGCATTTGAAGTTAAAGATAAATTGATCGAAGCACTGCAAAGCAGGAAATACGAGCTGATAATAACCAATTTTGCAAACTGTGATATGGTTGGTCATACAGGTGTTTTCGATGCTGCGAAAGCCGCTGTGGAAGCAGTTGATAAATGCATCGGTGAAATAATTCCAACCGCAAAAGAAAACGGTTATGATATCATCCTTATAGCAGATCATGGAAATGCAGAAAAAATGCTGGATGAAAACGGGAATATCTTTACGGCACACAGCATGAACAAGGTGCCCTTTGTGGTTTCACTTCATTCCGGGAAAAAGCCACGCCTTCAGGATGGAATTCTGGCAGATGTTGCTCCTTCCATTTTGGATTTGATGAACATCCAAAAACCTAAAGAAATGACCGGCAAGTGCCTGATCTGTGAAAATTAAAAAATTAAGGAGCAATTATGCGATCTGTTAACAGAATCGATATAAAGAAACGCTGGCCCATACCAACGGCTGTAAAACTTTTTTTACTGATTGCTGTAATTCTGGGAATTGCAACCAGAAATTGCTGGATGAAAGACCCGGGAAAAAATTTGCAGATATCTGATATCGAAATAATTGAGGTAACCAAGATAAGTGCAGATATCGCCTTTGTGGCTGCGAACCGCGCAAAAGTGAACTTGAAAAAATCTGTGATTATAAGACTTTTTTCTGAGAACGGTAAAGAAATTGCCAGCAAAATATCTTATATTGAAATACCTGCAAAATCCAGAAAGAGATACCTGAAAGTTCTGCAAAAATTCAATTTTCCCATAAACAGCCGGGAAGATATTGCAGAGATCACAGTTGAATGGTATAAATAGGAAAAAATTATGAGATACATTTTACTACTGATCTTATCCTGCATATCTCTCTTTTCATTTGCAGATATATCTTCCGATGTTCAGTTTCTTGCAAACAACAGTAATATTTCAAATGATTCGTTATATGTTCTAATTTCCAACTGGAACAAATATGAACAGCCGGACAGCACAGGTATCTTCCTGCAAAAGGAAAACGTGATAGATGATACACTTATTGCCCCTTATTTTATTCATATTCCAAAAAATTACGATCATACCAAGTCTGCCCAATTGCTTGTTTACCTTCATGGCGGTGTAGGAAGAAAAGATTTTATTGAAGATTTTAAGGAATACGTCCCCCAAATAACTGCACTGTTCCCCGATGAAGTCACAAATAACTGGTTCTTTCTCTTCCCGCAAGGAAATCATTACACCATGTGGTGGGATCTGGTCGGGATGGAAAATATCAAAACCCAGATCAGGAATATGAAGGAAAATTACAACATCGATGACGATAAAATCTACATGACCGGTTTTTCCGATGGAGGTTCGGCATCTTTTCATTTTGCTTTAACCGATCCGAACCTGTTTGCAGCGTTCTACCCTCTTAATGGAAACATTGTTGTTGGCTCCAGAGTAACCGGAAAACCTGCTTATATTGCGAATTTACAGAACCGTCACCTGCGAGCTGTAAATACAGATGAAGACGGGTTGTATCCTTCTGCAGATATGCGTCTTCTGATGGAACTCTCCCTGCAAGCGGGAGCTGATCTTCTGTATAAAGAATACTGGGGGATCGGACATTCATTCGATTATGCAGAAGAAGATATTCCAATTATGGTAAAAGATATAAATAACCATGCCCGGAATATCTTTGGAAGCAAAATATACTGGGAATATTCATCACCTGAATTCAATCGCTGTGATTGGTTGGAAATAACCGGACTCGACACTCTGGAATCTCCCAAAGAATGGCAGAAAGAATACAATGTAAAAATGGAAAATAAACGAATTCAGTTCGGATTCTATCATGATGATAAGTTTGAAGGAACAGGCATAAAAGTAAGAAATGTAATAGAAGCTTCCACATCCGATAGTATGGGTTTGAAGAAAGATGATATTGTGATTGAAATGGATGGAAAAGCTGTGGAGAACATCGAGAAACTGAGCGAATTGAAAACCTTCAAAAAAAGAGGAGATAACGTTTCATTAACTGTTCTCCGAGAAGATAAAGAAGTAGAATTAACCGGTAAATTTCCCGAAGTCGAATTCAATGATGCTTTTTCCTACGATCTTCCGTCTGGTGCTGTTAAAGTAAAATACTGGGGAAATCATTTTGAGATCGAAACTTCCCGCATTGATGAACTGGCAATATATATTCATCCCGATATGGTTAACTTGAGAAACCCTGTTACTGTGAATATTAATGGGAAAGAAATTTTCAACGAACATATTGAGATCGACCGAGAATTTATGGTTGAGAACTTTATCAAGAACTTCGACAGGAAAGCACTCTGGGTGAACAAAATAATTATAAAATTGTAGAACTTTTCTCTCGTTGTTCCAATTCTACAAAATATTCTTCCCGTTTCCATAACAGCGGATTTTTTTCTATGTAATCCGAAATCCTGATCAATTCTTCATCATTGCGGATGATGTGGTCGTAGAATGATTTTTGCCATGTAAATTTATGTTTTGATTTTTGATTAATATTTTTTGATGAAAATGTTTTAAATCCACGTATAATTTCAGATAAACCATACGTAGGGAACGGTGTTAAACCGTTCCTATTGTTTGTTGTTGGTTTATTTTGGAACGGTTTTAAACCGTT
>JAIORR010000284.1 GCA_021108055.1 Candidatus Cloacimonadota bacterium | reverse complement strand
ATATTTACATGCGGCTTGTTTCTTACAAATTTCTGCTTAGCCATTATATCCTCCTAAAAAAAGATCTAAAAACCTGTCGTGCAGGCTTAGTTTTACAGTAATTTTAACGATTTAACTACCTTTACTTTTTCACAAGGTTGCCAAAATCAAATGCAAAGTTTATATGTCAATTTTTTTTTGTTTTTCTTGTATATTTTTTATTTTTAACAAGTTAGCCTTGAGTGGACTCGACTAAGATATGGGTTTATAATTTCGAATTTGTTCCTGTTTACAAACTTTTTCTGATTTTTGGAATCTGAAAGGTTTTTCTTGCTCAAAAGATTAATATATATTTCGTTGTATGTAGTCTTGGAGGATATTTATGAATAGAATTTATTATTTTACAGGTTCCGGCAATTCTCTGTATATAGCAAAGCAAATTGCTGAGAAAATTGGAGATTGCGAAGTAATAAAAGTTACAAACAAAATTGGTATTTCTGAACCGATCGAAGCTGATGTTTTGGGTTTTGTATTCCCTATCTATGCCTGGGGGATGCCGGTGATGTTCAAAAATTTTGTAAAACAGATTCAGATCAATAAAGCAGATTATGTTTTCGTAATTACAAACTATGCAGGAAATTGCGGAAATGCTCTAAAGTCTTTTCAGAAAGAAATGATAAAGAAAAATAGAGATATCGATGCTTTTGGTGAAGTAGTGATGCCCAGCAATTATTTGGTGATGGGTAACGCACATCCCAAAGAAGAAGCTGCAAAAATTATACAAAAGGCAAAACCGACTATTGATGATTATGTTCGGAATATCTATGATCGAAAGCATGTTCCAATAAAAAAAGTGAAATTTGCCGGTAAATTTTTGTCAGCTATTATTTATCCTCTCTTTGCAAGCAATGTAAGAAAATCAGATAAAAGCTTCTTTTTCTCTGATAATTGTAATGGCTGTGGTATTTGTGCAAAGGTATGTCCATCGGAAAATATTATCTTGAATGAGAATAAGCAACCCATCTGGCAGCATCATTGTGAACAATGTCATGCCTGCATTCACTGGTGTCCGCAAAGAGCAATTGAGTTTTCTAAAAAGACTCTTCAGAAAAACCGTTATACAAATCCTGAAATAAAGGTTAGTGAATTATTCTAATCAATTAAAAAGAGCTATAAAACGGTCCCAGGATGGAATTGGAAACGAGAAACCTATATCAAATCAGGCAACATAAAAAAAATTAAATTTCAGCTTGACAGATTTGATCTTGATTCCAAGTTTGTAATCGCTATAAATTGATAATCGTAACAAAGGTGGATTTATGATTGATTTTAAAAAGATATTAAAAGAACACGGCATCCCGCTATCTCTACAAAGAATCAAGATACTCGAATACCTGCATAATTTCAAAACCCACCCCACTGCAGATATGATCTATCAAGCATTGATAGAAGAAATGCCCATGCTCTCGAAAACCACCGTTTATAATACTTTGAAAACCTTTACGGAAAAAGGTATCCTGACAGCTCTCTCCATTTTTGAAAATGAAGTAAGATATGAATACAATACAGTTCCACACATTCATTTCAAATGTGTAAAATGTAACAAAATCTATGATATTTCAAAAACTTATGACTGTCTAAAAAATGAAGAATTAGAAGGTCATAAAGTATTGGAACATCATATTAATTTAAAAGGCATTTGTAAAAGTTGTAGAGATTCTGAGGAATGAAATATGCCTGAATTACCGGAAGTACAAACAATAGTTAATGGATTGAATAAAAAAGGGTTGAATAAAAAAATTGTTTCTATGAATGAAATCCGTAAAGGAACTATTCAGAATTTTGTTGGTGAAAACATCTCTGAAATTGGAGTTATCTCTTCCATCAAACGAAGAGGGAAATACATCATCATAAAAACATCAAAAAAATTAAAACTAATTATTCATTTAAGAATGACGGGAAAATTGATCTTCGAGACAGAGCTGACAAAAACATCGGATCACACCAGAGCGGAATTGGTTTTTAGCGATAACACAAAATTAATATTTGACGATGTTCGAGCTTTTGGGAAAATTCAAATTTACAATAAAGAAGATGAAGTTGAATCTTTAGAAAAATTAGGATTGGAACCTTTTTCAAAAGACTTTAATGAAAAATATTTGAAAATGAAATTTAAAAATCGGAAATCTCATATTAAGAGCTTATTGTTGAATCAAAGGGTTGTAGCCGGTTTAGGCAATATCTATGTGAATGAAATTTTATATAGGGCAAGAATTTCTCCTAAGAAAAAGGGAAATCAAATTTCCTTAAAAAAACTGAAAACCATTGTTGAAAAAGCAAAAGAAGTTCTTGAAAAAGCAATAAAACATAATGGAACCACTATCTCTGATTATAGAAGTGTGGAAGATAAAACCGGAAAATTTCAGAATTTCCTAAAAGTTTACCAAAAAGAATATTGTGAATGTGGACATCAAATAAAAAAAGTCAAGCAGGCAGGACGCTCGACCTATTATTGTCCTGTGTGTCAGAAATAGCGAGACCTGACTTGCAATGACTGAAAGGAATGTGAGTCGAGAATCGCAAAAGGAAGTAATGTTCCCCTTTAAAAGGAAAGCAAAAAAAATGAAATTTTTCAGGAGGTTTTATTATGAAACCAATTAAGATCAAGGAAGGAATCTACTGGGTTGGTGGAATCGATTGGGATTTACGGAATTTTCATGGTTATCTCACTCAGCGAGGTTCCACTTATAATTCGTATTTAATAATCGATGATAAAATCACACTTATCGATAATGTGAAATATTACCTGGCTGATGAACTGATCGAAAGAATCTCTGATATTATCGATCCTTCTAAAATTGATTATATCATTCAAAATCATATCGAGATGGATCATACCGGTTCACTTCCTGATATGAAAAAATTGTGTCCTAATGCAAAGCTTTTTGCTTCTCCAAAAGGTGTGGAAGGTCTGCAAAAACATTTCAAACAAAATTGGGATTTCCAAATAGTTAAATCAGGAGATGTCTTAAAACTAGGCAAACGAAGTTTGCATTTTGTGCAAACCCCGATGGTTCACTGGCCCGACAATATGGTTACTTATTGCCCGGAAGAAAAAATCCTGTTTTCCAATGATGCTTTTGGGCAACATATTGCATCTTCGGAACGATTCGATGATGAATATCCATTCAATATTATGATGCACGAAGCGGAAAAGTACTATGCTAATATTGTTCTTCCTTATGGAAAACAGGTTCAGAAAGCTCTGGAAGTTGTTGGAGGTCTGGATATTGAAATTATTTGTCCCAGTCACGGACTTATCTGGCGTTCCAGAATTCCTGAAATTATCAAGGAATATAAAAAATGGTCTGCAAATGAAGTGGATGAAAAAACTATCATTATTTATGATACAATGTGGAAATCAACCGAGAAAATAGCTTATAAAATTCAGGAAGCTTTCGAAGAAAAAAAATATAAAACCCGTATGTTCAACCTTCAACATAATCATATTTCCGATGTTATGACAGAAATCCTCACAGCAAAATATATTTGTGTTGGTTCTCCTACTTTAAATAATAATATCCTTCCCACAGTTTCAGCATTTTTAACTTACTTGAAAGGACTCGCTCCCAAAAACAGGATCGGACTTGCTTTTGGTTCTTACGGTTGGGGTGGACAAAGTGTTGGAATAGTTGAGAATACTCTTAAAGAATGTGGTTTTGAAATGCTTGAGCAGATCAAACTGCAATATATTCCTGATGAAGAATTGTTGAAAAAAGAAAAAGAAAAATTGAAAGAAAAAATATAGTCCGGCTTTGTCGAACTACGCCGGGACAAGGAGGATAAAATGACTAAATTAAGAGAAATCTATTATTGTGAAATATGCGGTAATGTCGTAGAAATCTTAAATGAAGGGGCACCAGCACTCGTTTGCTGTGGTGTTCCAATGGAAAAATTAGAAGCTAAAACAGAAGATGCTTCCACAGAAAAACACGTGCCCTTTGTAGAAGAATTAGAAGGTGGTGTTATGGTTAAGGTTGGTCAAAATGCTACTCACCCAATGCTGGAAAATCATTATATCAAATTCATTGAAATTCTCAGGAAAGACAAAGTTTGCAGGTTAGAATTGAAACCCGGTGATAAACCCGAAGGATTCTTCCCTGTGAAAAAAGAAGAGATCATCGAAGTAAGAGAATGGTGCAATCTGCACGGATTGTGGAAGAGTTAGAAAAAAATAGCCACAAGACTTACACAGACAAAGCACAGACTTAATGAGTGTTCCCCTGTCCGTGTTTAGTCAGTGAAAGTCAGCCTGCCATGGCGTAGTGTAACGAAGACAGGTGGCAAAAAAAAGAGGGAAAAATGGAAAAATTGAAAGGTACAAAAACAGAGAAGAACTTATGGGATGCTTTTGCAGGTGAATCTCAAGCGAGAAATAAATACACCTATTTTGCAAAAGTAGCTAAAAAAGAAGGTTATGAACAGATTTCAGCTTTTTTCATGGAAACTGCTGAAAATGAAAAAGAACATGCAAAACTGCATTTCAAAGCTTTGAATGGAATTAGTAATACTATCGAAAACCTGAAAGAAGCTGCCGGTGGTGAGAATTATGAATGGACAGAAATGTATCCAACCATGGCAAAGGAAGCTCGCGCAGAAGGATTTGATGATATTGCCGAAATGTTCGAAGGAATCGCAAAAGTTGAGGAAAAGCACGAAGAGCGATACAAAAAATTGCTTGCCAATATCGAAGAAGGAAAAGTTTTTAAGCTAAATGGAAAAGCTTACTGGAAATGTAGAAATTGTGGATATATTCACGAAGCAGAAGAAGCACCAAAAATATGTCCTGTTTGTAAACATCCACAATCCTACTTTGAACTTTGGAAAGAAAATTATTAAAAAATCGCCACAAGACTTACACAGACAAAGCACTGACAAAAAATTAGACGGAATTAATAGGATTCACAGGAAAAGTAATGAATAATCCTGTTTATCTTATCCAAAAAACATACCGAGTCAGTGTCAAGTCAGTGAAAGTCAGTGGCAAAAATAGTCCGACTTCGCTCTAAAGAGCTACGCCGGGACAAAGGAGGAAAAATGCAGAAATATGTATGTGATGCCTGCGGATATATTTATGATCCGGCTGAGAACGATAATGTATCATTCGATGATCTTCCCGAAGATTGGGTGTGTCCGGTGTGTGGTGTTGGCAAAGATATGTTCAGTCCCGTAGATTAGGAAGTTGTAGGGTGCT
>JAIORR010000201.1 GCA_021108055.1 Candidatus Cloacimonadota bacterium | reverse complement strand
ATGAAAACCTGAAAGAAAAAGCCGGTTGGTTCATCAAAAGAACCATTGAAATGATGTTCACAGGTGGTGATCTGAAATATCCAAACACATATGAGCATTATAATCCGCATTCGGGAAAACCTTGTCTTTATCGCGGTGTGAACGATTATCAGCATTCCTGGGTAGTTGATCTGATCATAAAATATATCTGCGGAATTCAACCGCAACTCGATGGTACATTGATCATCGATCCGCTTCCTCTCGGATTGAAATATTTCAAAATTGACAGGATTCCATATAAAAAATATAAAGTAAAAATCGAATTAGTGAAAGATAGATTCAGGGTTTATATCGATGGAGCTTTAAAGAAAGAAAGTATAATTGGAAATGCTGTAATGCTGATGGGTGAAGGAAAAATACTAAGAAAATAAAATAATAGCTCACCAGCCTTCATCATGACTTCGGCTTGGCAGGCAGATGAACACGGAAAAGCACGGATGGAAAAGTCTTTAGATTAAATTTGCTCAGTTTTATTGTCCGTTTAATCTGTGAAGATCCATGAGCTAAAAAGGAATTAAAATGAAATTTAGATTTGCTGTTATTTCACTGTTTGTGATTCTTCTTATTAATTGTTCCAAAATTGCAGATACCCCGAAAAATATCGATGTATTATTAGATAATTATTTCAGTGAAGTTATCAGGCGGGATCCCGAAACCGCCGCTCGGCTCGGTCTTACCGAAGAAATGGGATTCACGATAGAGAAAGACAAACTTTCCGATACTTCAATAAAAGCAGTTGATGAAGAATTTGTTTTGGTAAAAAAATATTACAAACTTCTAAAAAAATATGACCAGAATAAACTTACGAAAGATCAACAGATATCAGCAGCTATTTTTAAAATCTATCTCGAAAATATCATTGAATCGGAGAGATTCCGTTATCACTGGTATCAACTGAATCCAAATTTCGGAATTCATTATTTTCTCATTAACCTGATGACGGAATATCATAATATTGAATCGCTTAAAGATGCTGAAGATTACATTTCAAGGTTAAATCAATTCCCTCAAAGATTCGACCACCTTTTTGAAGATTTAGAGAAGAAAGAAAAATTAGGCATAATGCCGCCACCTCACCTAATTGGACGCTTTTCTGAAATTTTAAGTGAATCTATTTCACCCGAACCTCTTAAGAATGTATATTTCACCAGCTTTGCAAAAAAAATTGAGAATCTGGACTGTATCGATAAAGAAACCGCAGAAGTACTGTATCTGAAAGCTCTAATGGCAATTGATACTTGCGTATATCCATCATATCAAAAGTTGATCGATCATTGCCATAAAATGAGCAGTTCAGCAAATGATGATGCAGGTGTATGGAAACTTCCGGAAGGAGATGAATATTATAAATTCTGTTTAAAAAATCACACAACCACAGACCTCACTCCCGAAGAAATCCATCAGATGGGTTTAAAGGAAGTGGATAGAATACAGAAGATCATGCTGGAACTTTTTGCAACCCTCGGTTTTTCAGAAGGAGATACATTCGGGGAAATAGAAGGTAAATATTGGAATTCGCTCGATAAAGCAGACAGACGTTTTTTCTACTCACGAACAGAAGAAAGCAAAGAAAAGGCACTTCAGGATTATAATGACATCTTGGGAAAGACAAAGGATAAGCTTCCCGAACTATTCTCTCTGATCCCAAAAACCCCGGTTATTGTGAAACGAATTCCCGGTTATCAGGAAAGTTTTTCCGGACAGCATTATAAAGCAGCACCTTTGGATGGAAGCAGACCGGCAGCGTTTTATACAAACCTATCGTGGCTTCCTTTCAAACCCGGAATGCAGACGCTTCTATATCATGAAACCATCCCAGGACATCACCTGCAGATCGCAATTGCACAGGAAAGCGATAATGTTCATATCTTCAGGCAACTTACTTTCTTCACGGGATATATCGAAGGCTGGGCATTGTATGCAGAAAAACTGGGATATGAGAGAGAATGGTACGAAGATACTTATTCCGTTATCGGATATTTGAATTCCGAACTATTCAGAGCAGTCAGGTTAGTTGTAGATACTGGAATACATTACAAGAAATGGAGTCGTGAGCAGGCTTATGAATACATGAAAGAAAATCTTGGCTGGGGTTCTTATGGAGAGATCGACAGGTATATTCTCTGGCCCGGACAGGCATGTGCATATAAAGTTGGAGAACTTAAAATACTGGAATTACGGGAAAAAGCAAAAAAAGAATTAAAAAATAAATTCGATCTTAAAGAATTTCACAAAGTTATTCTTGAAAATGGTGCTCTACCGCTTTATCTTCTGGAAGAGATCGTAGATGAATATATTGAGGTTAATTGTAATTCAAACCAGATAAAAATAAATTAAGAATTAAATACGAAGGCAAAGGGGATGCCAGTCTTCTCCGGCAACTGCCGGATACTCTGAACAGGCAGAGAGCACATAGGAATTTTGCATCTTTATTCTTGGTGTCTTTGCCTGCCTTGGCGTAACATTGCGAAGACAGGTAGTAAAAAAAGAAGGAGGAAAAAATGAAATTTTCTGTAATGTTTGTAATTATTTGTTCTTGGTTCGGTTCTCTTTATGGACAGGCAATTATAATCGATCATAATTGTACCGATATTACTCAAATCCCTCAAGCAGCAATAGAGCAAGCCAAAGATTCTCTTCATATTGCTTACGGGCATACATCCCATGGCAGCCAATTGACAGATGGAATGTCGGGATTGATTGATTTTGCTAATGGCGGCGGACTGGGGCTTTCACTTCCCACGGATATATTTGCATGGAATAATGGCGGAAGCAGTGGTGCGCTGGACCTTCATGATTATGCTATGGGTGGAGATTGTGGTTATTACCCGCAGTGGTATAATAACACTGTAAACTACCTGAATGATCCTTCCCATTCGGATGTAAATGTCATCATCTGGTCATGGTGTGGTCAGGTTGATAATAAGTATGCTGCCGGAACGTTGGATAGCGAATACCTGACTCCTATGACATTATTGGAATCTACCTATCCGAATGTAGCATTCGTTTACATGACCGGTCATGTAGATCATTGGGATGACGCAAACAACAAAGCCGCTAACCAGATGGTTCGGGATTATTGCATAACCAACGGTAAAGTCCTTTATGATTTTTCAGCTATCGAAAGTTACGATCCTGATGGAACGTTTTTCGAATTTCCTCATGATAACTGCAATTATTATGAATCTGTTTCCGGACCTCTATTGGGCAACTGGGCTACCGAATGGCAAAATTCTCACACTGTGAATGTTGACTGGTACGACTGCGGTTCGGCGCACAGCGAACCCCTGAATGCAAACCGCAAAGCCTATGCAGTCTGGTGGTTATGGGCAATGCTTGCCGGATGGAATCAGTTTTTATCTGCTCCGACTAATGTAACACTTTCTGTAGATTCGGATTCTGTTTATATAAATTGGGATGCAGTTTCCGGAGCATCGTCATATAAAGTATATTCTTCCTGCAATCCATATTCAGATTTCACTGAAGATACTTCCGGTTCTTTTGATGGAGAAAGCTGGAATGCGGCAATTGGGGAAGTGAAGAAATTCTATTATGTGACTGCTGTAAATTAAAGGAGAAAATGAACATCCTAAAAAAAGCCAAAAAACTTAATGATTATGTTAATGCTTTATCTGATTTCAATATATACATAACTGATGATGATTATAATCACTTGGGTCTTACTCTTGCGGATGCTATATTACAGGCAAACAGAAATTATGAAATACACGTTGAACCAAGAATAAAACGTATACAAAAGTTATACCCAGAAGCATATAACCTTGAAGGTCTTAAAAAAGTTATAAAAAATATAAGTGTTAATGAATTCCTAAAACTAAGAGGTAAAGTTAGAGTTAAACGTTTTATGGATCTCCTAAACTTATGTTCAGAGGAGAATATTAGAACAGAATCTGACCTTTATGATTGGCTTCATGATCCAAACAACCTGAATAAGCTAAGAAATATTAAAGGTATTGGTCCAAAAACAGTAGATTATCTAAAAATCCTTGTAGGTTTTGAAACTAACGCTGTTGACAGGCATCTTCTGAAGTTCATAGAAAATGCCCAAATTAAAATATCAGGCTATGATGAAGCACATCGAATCATAAATACAACTGCTGATCTATTAAACGTAAAACGATCTGATTTTGATCATAGTATTTGGAAGTATATGACAGAAAAAAAGAAGAACTATAAGAAAAAATTAAACTGTAAAAAGCAAAAAACATCTGTCGTTTTACCGAATGTTTTCGGCTAATAGTCTCGATCTGTATGTTATAGTTCAGCATGGTTCTCGGGACGAAAAGTCTGAATTTTATTTAATTTGCGAACTGCTAACTCACGGATATATCCTGTTTATTAATCTGGGGAAGGGAATTACTTCGCGGATATGCCGTACACCGCTCATCCACTGGATCAGACGTTCCAGTCCAACACCAAAGCCGCTGTGCGGCACCGAGCCATATTTCCTCAAGTCCAAGAACCACTGGTAATCTTCCAATTTATATCCTTCTTTTTTTATTCTTTCCAATAGGATATCGTGGTCATCTTCACGCTGCGAACCGCCGATGATCTCGCCAAAACCTTCGGGTGCAATTAGATCGGCACCCAGCACCAGATCAGGATTATCCGGATCACGCTTCATATAGAACGATTTAATATCTTTTGGCCATCTATCTACGAAAATCGGAACTTCAGAATCTTCGGTTATCATCTCTTCTTCTGCTGCGCCAAAATCATCTTTATAATCAATATTCACACCCTTGCCTTTCAGCATTTCGATGACCTGCCGATGCGTCATTATCTTAAATGGAGCATCTGCTTTTTTCAGTTTCTCAATATCTCTTTCCAGAATTTCAAGTTCCTGCTTGTTCCTTCTTATAACAGAATGAATTATAAAACGGATCAAATCTTCCTGGATCTTCATATTTTCATCATGTTCCACAAAAGCAGCTTCCGCATCCATCATCCAGAATTCGGTGAGATGTTTACGCGTTTTAGATTTTTCTGCACGGAAAACCGGTCCAAAATCGTAAACTTTTCCCAGACTCATAATTCCTGCTTCCAAGTATAATTGACCGGATTGAGAAAGATAAGCATTTCCTTCTTCAAAATATGGAACTTCAAAAAGCGTTGTTGTCCCTTCACTGGCATTGGGAGTGAGTATCGGGGAATCGAACCTGTAAAAACCTTTATCGTTCAAATATTCGCAAATAGCAAAATACACAGTGTGCCGTATCTTCATTATCGCATTCTGTCTGCG
>JAIORR010000299.1 GCA_021108055.1 Candidatus Cloacimonadota bacterium | reverse complement strand
TGCCCGGTGTTCCAATACCGATATAGGCTGCAACTTCTCCTTCTTTAAGAGTCAGGGCAAGCTTTCGTGAAAACCCGTAAGACATCACGATCTTGCCTTTGAAGGCACCTTTATTGCAGGAAATCACTTCGCTATTATCCAGGTAGATAAATTCACCTTCTGCTGTTACATCTTCATTCAAGCCGTATGGATAAGCTTCATATTCCTTTCCATCGATGAATATTACGGCAGTTCCAGATTCAAAGCTAACAAGCTCGAATGGTTCGAGTTTAAACTTCAGTCCGAGCTTTTCGAGATAGCGGGTAAGGATTTTTACAGCCTTTTTCTCTCCATCTGTTCCTGCCAGTCTTTCAAATCCTATCTCTTTGATCACTTTGTAAGGGTCTATCATTTTCTCCTCCAGTCTTTTTCTGTCATTCTGATACGCTCTTCTTGCTGTTACTAACGAAGAATCTCAAATAGATGTTCCTTACATTTAATAACAGTCGCAAAGCAGGAGCTTTGTGTTACTTAATAATATGTTGCAAAACAAAAATAAGTATTCTTTTCTGCAAGGTTTTTATAGAATACATTGGACAAATAAAAAAAAAAATTATCTTTTCAAACCTACCATTGTTTTGTTTAAGTATATTAAAAGGATATGTGTTATGAAACGATTTATTTTTCATGCTAAATTGAACAGCAAGATAATTAATTTCAAACATATTGACGGTTCACACCAATAAATTGCCATTTCATCGTTCCAAAATTGACTGATTTAAACTTATCTGCTAACTTCCGAACCAGATAAACAGGAGGTTAAAAAATGAAAAAATTATTATTTCTAATGATTGGATTAAGTTCTCTGCTTTTTGCCGAAACAGTAGAAGAATACATATCCAACTCTCAGGTCGCTGCACAATCCGGTGATTTGAAGCAGGCAGTCGAAATCATGAAAAGTGCAATCACCGAACATCCGCAATCTGCCGATGCCTATGCTCAATATGGTTTATATCTAAGCCAATTGGCAGGACAATCCGGTTTCTTGAAAGCGGGAATGCTCTCCGACAAATCTTTCAAACAATTTGATAAAGCACTGGAAATCGAGCCGGAACACATGTATGCAACTCTTTATCGAGGGATACTGGGCGTTAACGTTCCAAAATTTATGGGCAAATTGAAGCAGGCAATGAACGATCTGAAATTCATTCAAGATCGTTTTGGCTGGAATAGCCGGATCTACCTCACTTCCAGCTACTATTTAGGATTAGGATATCTTAAGAACAAAGAGCAGGAAAAAGCAAAATCATGCTTTAAATTTATCGTGATGTATGGAAAAGATTCTTCATATTATGAGGATGCGAAAGCTCAATATGAAAAATTAGCCGCTGAATCTGCCCCCGAAGAATCCGGAGACAGTTACAAAAAAGCGATGCAAAAACTGGAAAACGGTCAATTGAGGGAAGCGTTACATCATTTCAGGATCGCTGCCCGGCAGGATTCTACTAATCTGGAACTATATCTGATCTATGCCCGCACTTTGGGAAATATTGCCGGACAGGATTACGATGATTCTATAGCAGAAGATGTAACTAACCGTGCTTCTCTGGCACATGAAGTTTTCGAGGTTCTCTCCCATTGCGTAGAACTTGCACCCGATAATGATGAAATTCGTTTTTTGCGCGGGTCGGTAGCAATTAATCTACCATTTTTTGTTAATAGTCTAAATACAGGAATCGAAGATTTAACTTATCTTTCAGAACAGGGAAAATCCAATGAAATAAAAGCTGAAGCAAGCTATCTTCTAAAACAAGCAAAAAAAATGCAGCAAGTTTATGAATTAGCTGAAGCAGGTTACAATGCAGAATCGGATGAAGAAAAACAAAAACTTCTTCCTCTGTTTCTAACTACAAAAAGCCCCATCGATCAACCAAAGCCGGAAGGTGATTATTTGAAGATTGAGATGACTCTGGGCTATCGCGATCAGATCGCACCGCAAACAGCAGTCTGGATTGAAGATGAAGCAGGAAATTATATCAAGACCATCTATATTTCCGGGTTTGCAGCTCATGTTAAAGAAAAGCAGATGAATCTTCGTCGATGGGCAGAAAGCTCCAAATTCCGTAACATCGATGCTGTAACCGGAGCCAGTATAGATTGCGGGAAGCATCGATTTTATTGGGATTTCACCGATTTCAAAGGTAATTTGGTTAATGATAAGAAATTCATTCTTAGATCTGAAATCTGCCACTGGCCTCATGTTCAGTATCTTAATCAAAGTCTGGAAATAGATCTGAGCAAAAGTAAAGAGTTTCGTACAGGTAACAAAAATTTTCTCATTCCCGAATTATTGGCAAATTGGATTTCTCATTAAAAATATTGACTCATAGCCGGTAATATTTTGGAAGTAAATCATGAAATATAATTTTTTTAAAAATGCGTTTGAACCCAAAAAGTTGGGAATCCTGCTTCTGGTGAATCTCGTTATAAGTATCCTCATTACAATATTAATTGAACAAAGTCATCAAATAGGTAAATTCAGGCTTTTTCAGATTGATTGGATTTTTTCCAACTGTATCGGCTTCTCTATCTATTTTTCCCTTCATCTACTGGATATTGTCAAGTTAAGTAACTGGCTTAAGATCGTAAGTGCTTTCATTGCTATTTTACTGGCAAGTATCTGGGGTGGAGTTTTGGGAACCAGAATAATTTCCTATATATATGGTTATCAAATATCATTTTTCAAATCTGCCAATCTCACCTTTTTCCTCTCGATTAGTCTGATTTTTGGCATTAGTGCTTATGGTCTCTTCACCCTTCTGGGAAAAATCCACGCTCGCAAGATCCAGTGGCTGGAAGAAAAACAAGCTCGCACAAATGCGGAACTCATCTCGCTTCGAACCAGGATAAATCCTCATTTCCTCTTTAACACCTTAAACTCTATCTCGGGATTGATCCACACCTTTCCGAAAAAAGCAGATAACATGCTGCAACAGCTTTCCGAACTATTACGTTATACACTTAGTGCGGCTGACATTTCCGAAATTGACTTGAACCACGAGATTGAAGCAATACAGGATTACCTGGAAATAGAAAAAATACGCTTCGGAGAAAGACTGGATTTTTCCATTTCTAATGAAGTTAATAATTTTAACTTACCACCTCTGTTACTTTTAACTTTAGTGGAAAATGCCATCAAGCATGGAATTTCTACTGCCGTGGAAGGTGGAAGAGTAGAACTTAAGATTGGAAATAAAGCGGGAAATACTGTGCTTTCTGTTTTCAACACCGGCAGTTCATTACCAAAGAAGTACGAAACAGGATTTGGTTTAAAAGCCCTGACTCAACTTCTAAATATTCACTACCAGGGAAAAGCAAGTTTCAGACTGATCCCGTTTGAAACCGGTACGCTTGCGGAAATCGTGATAAAACAGGATGGAAAATAATGATGTATAAAGCAGTTCTGGTAGAAGATGAATCCATTGCCATGCAAAAACTGGAAAGATCACTGAAGGGCTTTGAAGATAAAATTACTATTATCGACAAAGCTGTAAACGGCATCGAAGCAGTGAAAAAAATTAACAAATTGCGTCCCGATCTTGTCTTTCTGGATATTCAAATGCCGGGGTTAGACGGATTTCAGGTTCTATCTAAATTGGATTACCTGCCATTAATTGTCTTCACCACAGCCTACGACGAACATGCCCTGCGTGCTTTTGATTTGCATACTATCGACTATCTGCTTAAACCCATTTCCAACCGGAAGCTGCAGAAAGCCATCGATAAACTGGAACGTTTTCAGCAAAATTCGCAATGGCAGAACATGATGCAAAATCTGATGCGTGATATGGCTAAACCCGCTGTACCCCGACTTGCTGTGCATATTTCAAATCGCATCATCTTTATTAATTCGGACGAAATCTATTATCTGCATGCTGATAATAAATACACAGAAGTTCATCTCTTCCAAAAGAAATACCTGATCAGCAAAACCCTTACTGAATTGGAAGATGAATTGGGAGCTGGATTCTTGCGATTACACAGAAGCAATTTAATTAATCAAAAATATATCGGTGAAGTATTTAAATTATCTTCCCGTAAATGGGTGGTAAAACTTACTGATAAAGAACAGACTGAGCTGCCGGTTAGCCGGGACTATCGAGACAAACTTTATTAGTGTCACGAATGTTTTAAAGTATTTGATTTTAATTATAAAACCCATCTTAATCTCCCCTTTCCGCATCCTCTAATCCACTCGTGAGTGGTCAGATACGTCGTGACAAGCCAAAGGGGAGCTAAGCGGAATTGGAAATCAAATACATAGTTCCAAGATTGATTTAACACTAAATCAAAGCTCTGGTTTTTAAATTTAACCCACGTTATCGAAATAAGGAAGATGATATGAAAAATACACTAAAAATTGTAGCGATTACTCTAATCTCATTCGGATTATATTATTTTTGTTGTGAGTTTTTTTTCTCAATTATTTACAAATACCTTACGGATTCCCTGAAAATAAAAACAATAAGTTTCTTTTTAACTTATCTCATTATTGGTACACTGCTTTTCCTGGGAGTATTTTTAATACATAAAAGAAATATCTTTTTTGAAAGTTTGGGAATCGGCAAAAACTTATTGAAAGGAATTATTATAGCTCTGATATGCACAATTCCAATGTTGATAGGCTATTTTATTGTATTTGAATTTAATACCCAAATAACCTGGAATAAAATATTTATCGGAGCTTTTTCCGCTGCGTTCTTTGAAGAACTATACTTCCGAGGTGTACTATTCGGTCAGATATATAGATTCACAAAAATTGGATTTATTCCAGCAATTTTGATAGGAGCATTATTATTTGCTGCCGGTCATTTATATCAGAGTTTAGAAATGGCAACTTTGATTGGAATATTTATTACAACCTTTCTTGGTGCCATTTTGTTTGCATGGGCATATATTGAATGGAAGAATAACTTGTGGATTCCTATTTTTCTACACTTATTCATGAACCTATTCTGGATGTTATTTTCGGCTGGAGAAAATGCACTTGGAGGAATTTATTCGAATGCGTTTAGAGTGTTAACAATTGCAATGATCATCGTTGGAACTATTTTATACAAAAAGAAAAAAGGATTAAAATTGGAAGTAAACAGAAAAACAATCTGGATGAAAAGCTAATACTAAGCGACTTAACACAAGACCTTCGGCTTGTGCCAAATCTTAAGCGAAACTTGCAGAAATCTATTTCTATAAGATTTCTACAGACAAAGAATCAGCTATGAAAAAAATGTTGCTTCTCAAATAGTGACCTTCGGAATGGTTGTAGGACTTCTTGTTTCTCTTGACCTTCCGAATGGTTAAATAGAGATTTGTCTCATCT
>JAIORR010000184.1 GCA_021108055.1 Candidatus Cloacimonadota bacterium | reverse complement strand
TTGCTAATTATTCACCCAAAACATCCACCAGATCCAAAGCTTCAAATGAATCAAAAAGCTGTTCATTACTAAATCCACGAAGATCGAGCGCTCCGCATCTACACGAAGCAACGCAGGCTCCGCAACCTTTACAAAGTGCTTCGTTCACAACTGCAATTTCTTTTTCTTTATCTACTTCGATCGCTTTATAAGCACAAATTATTTCACAATAACCGCAGCCGGAACATCTATCTTCGTTCACTTCCGTAATTGTTCCTTCTGCCAAGATCGATTTCTTGGTAATAAAAGTAAGAGCTCTGCTTGCTGCTGCTTTTGCCTGCATTATGCTTTCATCCATATCTTTCGGATTATGTGCGAGTCCGGCAACAAAAATACCATCGGTTGCAAAATCCACAGGACGCAATTTCACGTGAGCTTCCATAAACATTCCATCTTCGTTCAATGGAACTTTCAGCATTTTTCCAAGTTCTATGTTTTCCTTGCGAGCATCAATTGCCACAGAAAGCACCAGCAAATCTGCAGTTACAACCACTTCTTTATCCATAATAGGATCGAAAACAGTGACATTGATCTTGCTATCCGGATCCAATTCATCCACAAATTTAACCTGCGGTTTATTTTCTGGTTCGTAATTAACGAACATTGTTCCTTTGTCCCGCAGTTCCGTATAATATTTTTCTCTGAAACCGTAAGTTCTAACGTCACGATTCACAATGTAAATATTCGCTTTGGGAACTATTTTTTTCAGTTCAAGAGCATTTTTTACAGCTTTTGTACAGCAAACCCGGCTGCAATACATTTTACCTTCTTCACGAGAACCAACGCATTGGATCATAACCACATTCTTTGGTTTTCTTCCGGGGAATTTCTTTTCATAAAGCATTTCCTCGAACTCAACCAGCGTAACGATGCGATGTGATTTTCCATAAAGATATTCCTCTGTTTTGTGCTCTTCCGCACCTGTTGCAATGATAACCACACCGTGTTCGAATTGTTTTTCCTTTCCTGTATTTTTATTTGCAAAAGTTGTTGTGAAATTGCCAACATAACCGTCTATTTTTTTAATATCAGAATTCTTATAAATATGAATAAGTTTATTTTTGGAAATTTCTTCGATTGTATCCCGGAGTAATTTTTGCGGGTCTTTACCAAAATTGAAGTAGATATGTTGTAAATTTCCTCCGAGTTCTTTTTCTCTTTCTATCAGGAATACTTCGTAACCTGCAACTGCTAAAGATTGTGCTGCTGTCATTCCTGCCAGTCCACCACCAATGACCAGTGATTTGGGATTTATATCGATGGGAAGTCTTTTCAGCGGCATCAGATCGCGAGCTTTTGCAACTCCCATACTTACCAGGTCTTTAGATTTTTCTGTGGCAAGTTCCGGTTCGTTCATATGTGCCCAGGAACATTGGTCACGAATATTTGCCATCTCAAAAAGATATGGATTCAAACCTGCTTCGCTGATAGTTTCCCTGAAAAGCGGTTCGTGGGTTCGAGGAGTACAGGCTGCAACTACAATTCGATTGAGATTATGCTCTTCGATCCGCTCTTTGATAGTGTTCATACAATCCTGCGAACAAGCATACATCAGGTCTTCCGAGTGTTCCACATTTGCGATATTTTTGGCATTTTCAGCTACATCTTTCACATCCACAACTCCGGCAATGTTAATACCGCAATGACACACAAAAACTCCCACTCGAGGTCGTTCTCCAAAAACTTCTTTTTCTACTACTTTCTTTTCCTGCAGTTCCTGTCTTTCCAATTTAAGATATTTGGCAGCTTCCGCAACTGCCCCGGAAGCCGATACAACAGATTCGGGAATATCTTTTGGACCATTTGATGCGCCGCAAACAAAAATTCCTTCTCTATTTGTTTTAAGTGGAGTAAAAGCATCTGAACGGCAGAATCCGTATTCATTGAGTTTAATATCCAGTTTTCCGGCTAATTCCCGAATGTTTTTTCGCGGTTCCAATCCAATGGAAAGAACGACCATATCAAATTCTTTAAATTGAATATCTCCATTTTCCAGAACGTATCGTAATTTCAAATTTCCTTTGTCTGTTTCGGAAATATCTGAAACTTTAGATTTTATAAAATCAACGCCATATTTACCTTTAGCTTGCTCGTAATATTTATCGAAATCTTTGCCGAACGCTCTGATATCCATATAGAACAGTGCCGGATTCAAACTTTTCATATGCTCTTTGGCAATGATCGCTTGTTTGATGGCGAACATACAGCAGGCAGATGAACAGTAATTGCGATCGATACTTTCATCTCGCGAACCAACGCATTGAATGAAAGCAATACTTTTCGGCTCGATATTATCGGAAGCTCGAACAACGTGACCACCAAAAGGTCCGGAAGCAGAAAGCATTCTTTCAAATTCCAGAGATGTAACAACATTCTTATATCTTTTGTAACCAAAATGTCCGAACCCGATCGGATTGAATGCATCTATTCCTGTTGCCACGATCACTGCTCCGACTTTCAATTTTATCTTTTTATCTTTATCATCAAAATTGATTGCATCTGCAGGACACACTTTTTCGCAAAGTCGACAAACACCTTTTGTAAGGCAAAGGCATTTTTCTTTATCTATCGTATATTCGGATGGAATACTTTGCAGGAAATACCTGGAAATTGCACCTCTTTTGCGAAGCTGCACATCAAATTCATCATCTACTTTCACAGGGCATTTTTCTTCGCAAAGTCCGCAGGCAACACATTTCACAGCATCAACGTATTTTGCTTCTTCAATTACTTCTGCAATAAAATTCCCGGGATCTCCCGTAACAGATTCCACTTTTGTTTTAATGTGAATTTGAATATTCGGATGTCTGGCACATTCGCTCATTTTTGGTGCAAGAATACACATCGAGCAGTCATTCGTAGGAAATGTTTTATCCAATTGCGGCATTCTTCCACCGATCGATGAAGTACCTTCAATCAAATGAACTTTAATTCCCATTTCAGCAAGATCGAGAGATGCCTGAATTCCGGCAATTCCTGCCCCGATAATCATTACAGATTTACTTTTTGAACTCATAAAATTTCCTTAATTATACTATAAAAAAATCCTTTTCTTTGTTGGATTCTCACCCATTTTACCAATTTGCTGTGTATATTCATTTCCCACCCGGGCAAATTTCTGACCTTCCGATGCAGAGATCCAGGTAAGTCGAATTCTTTCATCTTCCAAACCCAAAGATTTGAAAATTTCTTTTACTATTGCAATTCTTCTTCTGGTGTGATAATTACCAACCTGGTAATGACAATCTCCGGGATGTCAGCCACCCACCAGAACGCCGTCTGCTCCTCGCAAATATGATTTTATCAGGAAAACAGGGTCGATCCTGCTGGAACACATAACTTTTATCGGAAGGATAGCAATGGGATACTGCAATCTGTTTATTCCTGCCAGGTCTGCTCCTGTATAGGAACACCATTTACAAAGAAAACTAATAATTTTTGGTGAGAACTTTTTTTTCATAATTTATTCTCCAGGCTTAATATACTTTGGAACCGCGAATAAACGCTAATAAACGCGAATGAATAAAAAATAACCACAGACTTACACTGATTTAACACTGACTCTTTTAACTACAGAGCACGGAGCTAAATTTTCAATCTTCAATATTAAATATTCAATTCTCATAATTTATTCTCCAAGTTCCTGAAATTCTTCTTCTTTATAGATCATCATAGGAATCTCTTCTTCTACATCTTTTCCGGGAACATAATCAAAAATCCCTGCAACTCTTTCACCTGATTTTTTAAACACCGAAGCAACCGGAATATTAGCCGGACAAACATCGGAACATTGTCCACATCCAACGCAAGAAAAACTCATATGAGAAAGCCTTCCGATATGAAAAAAAATAGTATCCGGTGGTAATCTTAGAGCGCCTTTTTCTTCCAGTTCCCGTTCTAAAATCGGAACATTATAATCAAAATTTGCAGATTCAAAATCGCAAAGAGTGCAATAGCAGATCGGGCAAACAGTATTGCATCCGTGACAGCCGACGCATCGTCCGAAAACATCGATCAGACCATCGAGTCCGCTTTCTTCTGTGTTTATTTTGGAAAAAATTTCTTCTTTTTCTTTGAGTCGCTTTCCCTTCAATGAATCAAATTTGGATATTTTAAATTCTTCTGATGATATTTTTCCTTCAAAACCATCTACGAATTTCTTTGCTTTTTCTGTATTCAGATACATTTTGCATTTACCATCTTCTTCTCCAATTAGAGAAATAAGAATATCTGAATTGGTCGGAGCAAAATGTTCACAAATACGGCAGGTTGGGCGTATTCCTGAAGGGATATCCGCTTTTTCAGTTGCTTTCCAATATCCGGTAAGTTGGTCATTGATAGAACCATTAACATTTTCTTTTAACGGGAAAACACCGCTGCAGCTATAAGTTATCAGCAGGAAATTATCCAATGTTCCCTGCTCTCTTTTTACAAGTTCGACAAAAGCACGAAACTCGCAAGGCTTGATCACTGCTGCAATTGGTTTCCCTATCGGGGTAAAACGGGAAAGCACCTGTCCGGCATTGATCGGCATCAAAGGATGAAGCGGAACAATTTCATCGAGATGAGATTTATCGGTTATCAAACCATAATCCACAGCACCGTTCTTATTCACTTTTCGTAATGAGAAAACTCCGCTGACCTTCTTCTTTTCCAGGAGAAATGACAGGAATTCTTTAACTGCAATTTCAGGATTTTTATTTATTGTAAGAAGTTTACCCATTTTCGCTCTCCCCGGCTTCAGCACTTTTCACTAATTTTCCAAGCTCTCCCAGTTCATCAAGTTTGTAATCTCGCATTGGAAGTGCATCACCAACACTTTCTCCTGCAGAATATTCGAAAGTTTTCTGTGTTTCATTTGCCATATAACTGAAAATATTTGCTACGGGAATATCCACTGGACAAGCATCCGAACATAATCCGCAGGAAACGCAGGAAAGACTCATATGAGACATTCTGCCGATATGGAACATCAAGCGATCGAGAGGAAATGCCAGCGCACCTTTGTTTTCTGCCCGGATCAATTTAATATCAGAATTCGGTTTTGAAACGGACGAATCAAAATAGCACTGACGGCAATAACAGATCGGACAAACAGTTCCGCAATTATGACATCCGATGCAGTGTGCAAAAGTATCCTGCAGATTTGTGAATCCATCTGTCATTTTTTTTATTTCTTTGAATGAGTTTTGCCTTTTTTTTGCTTTTTCTTTTTTTATTTTATTAATTTTTTCAATCCAGGTTTTATCATCTTTTTTATCTTCAATTTTATTTTCAGAAAGCAGTTTTTCACCTTTTTCGCTGTTGGAAAGAATTATTATT
>JAIORR010000121.1 GCA_021108055.1 Candidatus Cloacimonadota bacterium | reverse complement strand
ACGATGACGCAAACGAATTCGTAATATACTGGGAAATGGGAACAAAAGAAGGCGATATGAATGCAGAAAGCATCTTCGAACAAAACTTGAAAAAAGGTTCTTATTCAACAAATGTAGAATTCATTGCAACAGAAGTCATTGACTAAAACAGCATAACAGCTTTTTCATAATTCCTGAAAGCAGGCTCTTCGGAGCTTGCTTTTTTTATTGATAAATTGTAAAACTACCTGTTACTTTATTCTAAATGAAATGAGTTTTTTTACTTATAAAAGTCTAATTATTTTTATTGATATTTGTATAAAATTATACAATATGAAAATTGAATACATTAACAGCAAAGAAACTGAGTTATTAAACAGAAAATTAGGCGAATATGAAAATGATAATAATATAAAAGGGATACTGTTACTGGCTTGTGATGCTAATAATTATACTGCTGATAATTTAGATCCGATACTAAAATCAGTAAATAAGAAAATTTTTGGCGGTATTTTCCCGAGTATTATTTTTAATAATAAAAAACATGAAACCGGATTTATTATAGCCGGTTTTGAAGATAGTCTTGCTTTAAAACACATCACGAATATAAGTTCACAAGAAGTCAGTTTTGATGATAAAATGATAGAAATTGTTGATGAATATCATGACTCAAAAACGATGTTTGTGTTTGTTGACGGTTTAACTGAAAGAATCAACTCCTTTATTGAAAGCATTTTTACAATTTTTGGTCTTGAATATAACTTTATTGGAGGAGGTGCAGGTTCTCTCACTTTGAAACAAAAACCTTGTATTATAACAAACTCCGGACTCAAACAAGACTGTGCTGTTATTGCCGGAATAAAACTCAACTCAGGAATAGGAGTAAAACACGGCTGGAACTCAATTTCCGGACCTTACAAAGTTACATCAGCTGATAAAACGGTTATAAAGGAATTGGATTTTAAACCGGCATTTGAAGTATATAAAGAGGTTGTTGAGAATCATTCCGGAAAATCAATTAACTCAGATAATTTTTATGAAATTGCCAAAGCATACCCATTCGGAATAAACAAAATTGATACAGAAAAAATTGTTCGAGACCCATTATTCACAGGAAATAACAACAGTTTGATTTGTGTCGGAGAAGTTGAAACAGGATATTTTGTTGATATTCTTACCGGGGATAAAAACACACTGATTGAAGCAGCAGGAAAAGCTGTAAAGTCAGCAATGAGAGACAAAGACGGAGGGTCTGAAAATTTTATTTTTTTCATTGATTGTATTTCCAGAGTTTTATTTCTGGAAGATGATTTCAGTAATGAACTTGAAGAAGTTCTTTCTAATAATAACAAACTACCTGTTTTCGGTGCGCTAACCTTAGGAGAAATTGCTAACAGCAAAAGAGATTTTTTGGAATTTCATAATAAAACAGTAGTTATAGGTTGTTTTTAAACAGATTGCAAACAAATGAACAAATCAGTTGAACAAATACAAGTTTTTTATGAGATTGCCATGTCTATCGGCAAAAGTCTCAATCTTCAAAAAATGCTGAGAAGTGCTCTTGTAACATATTTAAAAAAATTAAATTGCATTTCCGGTTTTGTCTATAGAATAAATAATACAGAAGAAAAAGTATTTCAAATTAATAATGTTTTTAAAATACCTTATTCTTTAAAAACAGAAGACAGTTATCCTGAAATTAATAAAATGATTTTGGATTCTGCTGAAGAAAATAAACTGTCGGAATTTTATGAGGTTTTACCAATTTCCGGAGAAACAACATCAAAACAATTTTTTCATATAATGAAATTAGGCGATTTTGGGTTTTTGGTATTAATAAAAAGCAGGAAGTATCTTGATCGTGAAGCTTTATCAGCTCTAAAAGAAATTAACAGCAAACTGGCACAAGCTTGCTATGCATGTGTTAATAATGAAGATCTTAAAGAAAATAAGAGAAAACTTCAAGGAAACTTGTTGCAACAAGAACTTGTTTCAGAAATTGCTCTTGAACTAAATTCTCTTGATCAATTTGAAATTCGTATAAATAAAATTCTTAATAAAATCGGCATGCATACCAATGTTGGTCGTACATATATATTTGAAGATAAAGGAACTTATACAAATAATATCTATGAATGGCGAAACAAAAATATTTCACATAAACCGGAGTGTATTGTTGAGTTTTCTCAATGCCGGGAATATCTTAATCCGTGGTGTAAAAAAAACATCAGTGCTGATAAAGAAGAATTGCAGGAGAAATCAAATGAAATCGTCTTATTGTTGAAAGAAATATTGACTAAAGACGGGTTGCTTTATTCAGAAAATATTTCGGAATTACCCGAAAGTATAAGGATATTACTAAAACCGGAAGGAATAAAATCAATTGTGTTATATCCTTTGTTCATTCAAAATAATTATTACGGATTCATCGGATTTGATGAATACATTGATCGTAAAAACCGTTCAAAATCAGAATTAGAACTTTTACGAACTGTTTCAAGTATAATCGCTAATGCTTTTGAGCGTAAACTAATGGAGCAATCAATTATTGATGAACGTGACAAAGCAAAGAAAGCAAACCTGGCAAAAAGTGAGTTCTTGGCAAATATGAGCCATGAAATCAGAACTCCGATGAATGCAATTTTAGGGTTTAGTGAAGCTTTGTACCACAAACTTGAAACCGAGCAGCATCGTAAAATGATAAAATCTGTACTCAGCAGCGGAAATCTTCTGCTTTCTTTGCTTAATGATATTCTTGATTTATCTAAAATTGAAGCCGGAAAACTTGAAATATCTCCACAACCGGTTGATATGAAACATATACTTAATGAAATAAGACTTTTATTTAGTGAAAAAGCGAATAAAAAAGGAATTGGAATTGATACAATAACAGACACAGATTTCCCTGAAGTTATAAAACTTGATGAAATCAGAATTAAACAAGTAATCTTTAATATTGTCGGTAATGCTATTAAGTTTACACATCAAGGATATATAAATTTAAGAGCCGATTTTATTCGTAAATCAGATAACAGGGGAGATCTTACAATAAAAGTAGAAGATACAGGAATTGGTATTCCTGAATCTCAATATAAAAAAATATTTGAAGCATTCAGGCAACAATCCGGCCAATCAATCAGAAAATACGGAGGCGTTGGTCTCGGTTTAGCAATATCAAAACGCTTAATTGAGAAAATGAACGGGAAAATAAGTGTCAGTAGTATTATGGGCAAAGGTTCAACTTTTAAAATTCAAATTCCGAATATCGAAATCAGCGAATCAAAAATTAAAAGAAAAGATAATTTTGATGAAAACTTAAATATTATCTTTGAGAAAGCAAATGTTCTGATTGTTGATGATGTTTTAACAAATGTGGAAACCGTTGAAAATTTTCTTTCTTTTACGAATTTAACTTCAACTTCTGCTGAAAACGGTGAAATTGCTCTTGAAATATTAAAATATTACAGCCCTGATTTAATTTTATTGGATATGCGAATGCCCGGAATAGACGGTTATGAAACTGCAAAAAGAATTAAATCAAATCCCGAAAAAGCACATATACCTATAATTGCTTTCACTGCATCAGTTTTCAGTTCAGATAAAATTGAAAAATCGAATGATTTCGACGGTTTTTTATATAAACCGGTTAACAGAAACGAGCTGTTAAGCAAACTTGCCGAATTTTTAAGACACAGAATTGAAGATATACAAATTGAAACAGAACCTTCACATGATATTGAAATTGAAAAGCTTTCAAAGGAAAACATTAAGGCTTTGCCTGAAATAAAAAGAATTCTCGAAAATGATTTTTTACATCAATGGGAAAATATTAAAGGACAATTTGTTTTATATAAAATTGAAGAATTTGCAATAGATTTAAGTCAATTAGCACATAAATACAAACTCCGATTACTTATTAACTATGCTGAAAAAATAATAAATGAAATTGAAGATATTGATTTAGAGGCTATAACAGAAACATTGAACGAATTTCCTGAAATAATTGAAAAAATATCATCATTAATGAATAAAGCAAGTAATGAATAAAGATATACACATTCTTATTGTTGACGATAATTTAAAAAACCTTCAAGTTGTAAGTAGTTCACTGAAAGAAAAGTCGTATAAAATAGCTGTGGCTTTAGACGGCAAAAGCGGGTTGGAGATAGCAGAAAAAAACAATATAGATCTTATATTACTTGATATTATGATGCCGGATATGAGCGGTTTTGAAGTATGCAAAAAGCTAAAAAAATTAGAGAAAACTAAAGGAATACCGGTGATTTTCCTGACTGCAAAAACTGATACTGATGATATTGTAAAAGGATTTAAAATCGGAGGAGCTGATTATATTCCTAAACCTTTTAAAAAAGAGGAATTACATACCAGAGTTGATAATCAAATACAACTAAAATTGGCAAAAGACAGACTTAAAGAAGCTCTGAAAATGTCTGACAGCTTATTACTCAACACATTACCTGCTGATGTTGCAGAAGATTTGAAGAAAAACGGAAAATCAATCCCGAAAGAATTTAAAGACGTAACAGTTTTTGTTTCAGATTTTGTTCATTTTACTGACATTTCATTAAAAATGCAGCCAATTAAAATTATTGATGAACTAAATGAAATGTACACCGTATTTGACAATATTATGGAAAAACATAAATGCGAACGTATTAAAACAATAGGCGATGCCTACTTAGCAGTTTGCGGGATGCCTAATTCAGATACTGATCATGCAACAAAAATTATTAATGCCGCAATTGAAATAAGAGATTATATTGAAGAAAGAAGCAAAAATGCAGAAATTAAATGGCAAATACGTATCGGAATACATACAGGTAGTGTTGTCGGAGGAATAGTCGGAATAAAAAAATATATTTATGATATTTTCGGAGACACAGTAAATACAGCTTTCCGAGTTGAAGCAGCATCAAAACCAATGCGAATTAATGTTTCTGATGATACCTGTTCACTTTTAAAAGATAAATACGATTTCATTGAACGCCCACCGGAAAATATTAAAGGTAAAGGTATGATGACTATGCATTTTTTAAAATCTGAAAAATTGCCGCTTTCTGTTTTGTTATCAGCAAGTTCTCGGTCTTACTTTTGTTCCCGAAGCAAGTTCGGGATAACAAAAAGTCAAGACTTATCGGAAATTTGCTAAAATTAAGATTGTTTGACTAAAAGCAAATAAACTCACAGTCAGTAAAAAAAACTGACTGCTCAAATAGATTTGCTTTTTTAACGTCAAAAAATTTCAATTTCTTAACGCAATTTCCGATAGGTCAGTCCGGCGACCTGCAAACTTTCATGGTTTAAAAATCAGTCTGCCAATTTCTGGAACTGCTCATTCCTATGCACCACAACGATTGGCTAAAAATCGTGCGGCATATTTTCCGACAACTTTTCAGTTTGCA
>JAIORR010000283.1 GCA_021108055.1 Candidatus Cloacimonadota bacterium | reverse complement strand
AATGGCTTCCCTTTAAACATTGTTACGTTTTTCTTTTTTAGAAGTTAACTTCCATTGTTAAGAATGCATTGAACATAGATGCAGGATTTACAACCATTGTCTTAATACCATTCAGATCATCGTTTCTGCCGTAATCTGCGCCGTAATATGCTCTTGTGTAATTATCTTCGCGGTTATTGATGTTTTTGAGGTCTAAACGAATTGATGCATCTTTCCCACCAAGTTTGAATAAGTACATAATATCACAATTGATTCCAAGGTAATATGGTAATTTTGCATCTTCCAAAATGGGATCATCATTGGTGTCAAAACCAGTTATATATTCGTTGGTGTAAGTCCCATAATATTCATCCCACCAGTTACCGGAAAGACCTATACGAAGATTAGCATCATTTGGAAAACTTTTGAAAGTATATCCGAAAGCAAAATTTGCCATCTGTTCAGGTGCAAATGGTACAACTTTATCAACAATCATAGAATCAGCTTCATCGAAGATTTCATCAACTTTCATATCAGTCCAACGATTCTGTCCATATGTAGCAGAAAGAGCAAAATCGAAATTGTTAATATCTCCATTAGCAGAGATTTCCACACCTTTATGTAAAGCTTCGCCAGCATTGATAGTAATATAATCAGGATTGATCCAGACGCTTTCGATTTTTTCTTTATACACTGTGTTATAGTAGTTCACATTCAAATTGAAAGGCATACCAACAGGTGAGCCTATAAAACCTAAACCTGCTTCATATGTATTGGTTTCTTCGGGTTTAAGTTCAGTAACTGTTCCATCTTCATTTGTTTGATAGTCATCCGGACCGCCAGATCTGCTATACCAGTCTCCAAGACGTGGCTCTTTAAAAGCTATGCTGTAATTTGCAAGAATATTAAGATAATCTGTCAAATTATAGTTAACACCAAATTTAGGTGTGAAGAAGTCGAATTCTTTTTCATAATCACTTTCTTCAAATTTCAATTCACCATCATCGTCCAACATGTTTTTTGTTGCATAGTAGTATTCACCGGTAAAGTCACCTTTTTGGAAGTCAAAAATTTCAATCGGATTCTCATCAACCTTAGATTTATAGATGGCATACTGACCGTCAAGCATGATATTTAGAGTAGGAATCGGTTTGATTTGAACTCTTGCGAAACCAGACATATTGGTCACAATCCCATAATAATCATATCTGTTTTGAACTTGTGGGTAATTACCACCGTTATAGCGAAAATCCAAACTTTGAGCCCTATGTAAAGCTTTCCAATGCCTTGCTTCCCCGCCAACTACTAATTTTACCATATTATTGATAGTATAATCCAAATAAGTATTGAACCCGAACTGTTTGTGATTATTCTGGCTGTCATTTAACCAACTGTGATTGTAGTCTCTATTTATAAGGTTATATCCGTAATCTATCAATTCATCATTCCAGTAAACACTATCAATTACGATCGGATCGATATCGTTCCAGAAAATTTCGATTCCGTCTAAAGCAATTCCCGTTTCCATGGCAATATGATAAGCATGGCGACCAAAATATTTATTATCAGTATAATCATCTGTTGGTTTGTATTCAATATGTCCTGTTGCAACATCGAAAACATCATTTCTGAGGTATTTTCCACCACCATCACCACGAGTAACGAAGAAGTTTGTCATAAGTAAAGTTTTATCAGAAATTTTCCATTCATCTCGCACAGATAGTTGTGGTTTGTTATAGTAATTTTCCTGTTCTTTATTGTTATTTCGGTTGTAATTACGTCCCAGAATTTCTTGTAAAGCCATGTCAGTTGAGGCACGTGCCTGATTATGCCATTGAGGAGCTACAATAAGGCTTGTATTAACTTTGTGGTCACCCCATAGGTTTTGAACTTCAGCACCAAATGACCAGCCATTATAGGTTGTTCCTATCTGGTAGGAATCACCAACTTTTCTTTCTCCCATAACACTGTAATTGAATTTTCCACCTTTAAGATTGCCCGAATTATAACGAAGTAATAGATTATAGTTATATGGTGTAAAATCAACCATATTACCTTTTCCATCCGCAACTTCATCTTGTATATAATATCCACCTGCTGATGTTCTGAATGTCCATCCCTGCATTGGATCAGCTCCAGCACCGATAGTTTCGATATTTACAGAACCGCCAAAAACACCTGAGCCATACATGGAAGAACCTGCACCTCTCTGCACTTGAACAGATTTAATGTTTGAGGAAAGACCCGTCCAATTGCTCCAGTAAACCTGCTGGCTTTCGGGGTCATTTACAGGAATACCATTGATCAGTATTTGAACTTTATCCTGATCAAATCCACGAATTTTGAGTTCACCTTCACCTAAGCCACCAGTTGAAGAAAATAATCCCGGGACACCAGATAATAACTGGGGTACATCCTCTGTCGTATAGACGTTAGAAATATTTTCCTGACTAATATCGGTAAAGGCAATAGGAGTTTCTCTTTTGATAGCACGTGTTGCACTTATAGAAACACCACCAAGTTGAACAGCCTCCACAATCATTGCAAATTTTACGATAGCAGTTTCATCTTCTTTAACTTCGATTTGTTTGGTAACTTTCCCATATCCCATAAAGCTTACGGTGACAGTTTGCAAACCAACGGGAACATCTTTAATAATAAAACTACCATTTTTCTTGGTGTAAGTTCCTCCTTTGGATTCTCCCCAATATACCGCAGCATTTGCTAAAGGATCGCCTGTTTTTTCGATAGTAACTTGCCCGGCAATCGTTCCCGTTTGCGAGAACAATGTAACCGGCAGGATCATTAAGAATAACAACACACTGATAAGAAACAATTTGTTCATAAAACCCCCTCTTTTTTTATGTTTTCCTTTTTGAAAACTTGATATAAAAAAAGATTCATTATTTCAATGTCAAGGTTAAAATTGATATTTGATTATTTTTTTTTAATATATTATAAATATCTATTGTTACTTATCTATCATCAAGTGAAACTACTGATGTTTATTCATATTTTGCTTTAAATAACTTTAAATTTTCCAATCTCTTTTTCTCTTTTTCTTCATCGGGAATTTTACTGGTTCCGCCATAGAGAGTTTTTTCCCATTCGCCGTACATCGGGTTTGGAAGAACAATGAATTTTTTTCCGAATTCATCTTTTAATTTATCAGCTTCTTCAAATCGTTTTTTAATAGAGCTTTTGCGGAATACATCGTTAAAATCTATAAGATTATCTCCCATTAAAAGTACAATATAATGATTTTCTGCTACGATTTGCCGCCTGGGTCCTTTATTGGAATAATGATTTTCTCGCAGAAGAATATGATCTTCCTGTGCCTGCGGGAAACCAAGTTTTTTTACATTTTCCAGCGTCCCTTCCAGATAACACAAATTACGATTTGAAATATAGAAAATATCCACGCCTTTTTCATTGGCATAATTTAGGAATTCGTGTGCACCGGGAATTGCTTTTGCAGCAGCCAGTTCCACCCATTCGGTGAATTTGAGAATTTCTGTTTCATCTTCCAATATCGTTCTTGCCTGATATAAAGAATTGTCCAACACGGTTTCGTCCAGATCTACAATGATAGCTCTTTTCTCTGAACGCTGGATCTGGAGATCTTCATCTAACCGGAGTTTGGCAATGTTAAAAGCCTGGTAAGCAAGAGCCCTGTATTCTGCGGAAGTCTGCTGCCAGAGAGTAGCCATAAGCAGAGCTTTCTTTTCGGGTTTGATATCTGCAAATATAGATGCAATTGAAAAAATAAGGATCGTTAAGATAATCATCTTTTTTTTATTCATTTTTTATTCCTCAGCTATTTATAGAAAATTGCAAGCCAGATGGTTTTCCTGCTCTTCTCTGTCCATTTTATCCTGTGTTTCTTATGGGCAGGAATATTCAGGTAATCGCCTTTTTGCAAAATTACGGGATCATTTTTTCCTTCCAAAAGAATACCGGCACTTCCTTCCAGCACAAGCACCCATTCATTTTCCGGTTGATCATACCAGAAATTTTTTGGAGAAGCATGTCCTTCCGAAACTATCCTTTCTATCCGAACAGATTTTGACGTTACAAGTTCTTCTATCAGTTCTTCGGAAATGTTATCCGGAATCGATGAATAAATGGAATTGATCTTCATCTGAAATCACATATATCAGGAAAAGCAGTTTGTCGGTTTGATATGAAATAATAATTTATTTGAACAGTTCAAATTCATCCAGATTGTCATAATATCTTTCAATAATAACATAAGAAAACGGGATGGTTACAAGCAATCCTAATCCTGCCAGAGCTGCTCCGACAATGTTTACAAAAACAATTTTTAATACAAGGAAGAACTGCTGCCAGCGTGTTTCGGCACTTGCTTTGTAACATAATACAACTACTTTAAAAGCATTAATATTTTTACGGATCATCAGGATTGGAGAAGGGAGCATTATGGCTATCCAGTATAAAACCAGAACCAGTCTGACGAGATGAAGGATCGGATCGGTGGAGATTCCTAATTGAAAACCTGTGCAGAGAACCTTGAGAATCGCAAAATAAAGAATATATACAAGAGTTAGCATAAAGAATTTCGGATAATTTTTTAGCTTTTTAAAATATCCGCTTATCGTGAAATGTTCTTTTAAAAAACCTGGTTCAAAACTAAAAGGTATCGACGCAAATGGGACAAGAATGAGCAGTGCAAGATTAACAAAAAGATAATGATCTATATTGAAAGATTCCGCCAGACTCCGGCTGAAAAGAACGCTGAGTAATATCAGAAGAAATGATGTAAAAATTATAAAAATGGAAAAAGGATAGAATTTTGTTTTGATCTGCTTAAAATCTTTCCATGCTTCTTGATAATTTTCCTTTGCAGAAAGCGGACCCGAAAGTGCATCTGTAGATTCTCCGCATTCATTGCAGAATATTGCATGCTCATCTAATTTTGCAATGCAATTTTTTTCGATCGTTCTTCCGCTTCTGGTTTTTTCTTTTATTTTACCCTTACACTTCATTCTTTTTCCCTTCCGAATTTATAGATTCCGTTAGGTGAAATTCAAAAGTTCCGCTTTTTTGTCAATTGTTAAAGTTCTTTACAAGATTTAAGATGAAATTTATTTGAAACCGTTCATTAAAAAAAGTCTGGGGGATGTATGTACAAATTAAATGTGATTTCCCATTTTTCTGCGGCTCATAAACTGGTTGGTTATGATGGTGCTTGTAAAGATCTTCATGGACATAACTGGAAAGTACGGATCGGAATATTGTGTGATAAAACCGATGATCTTGGCTTGACGATAGATTTTAAAATTGTTAAAGAGCATTTGAATGAATTGATAGATCGTTTCGATCATAAATATTTGAATGAACTTTCCTGCTTTAAAGAAAAAAATCCTACATCAGAAAACATTGCCCGTTTTTTTTACAAAGAAATGAGTAAAAAATTTGCAATAAAAGAATGCCGGATAGAAGAAGTGGAAATTTGGGAATCTGATAATACATCGATG
>JAIORR010000151.1 GCA_021108055.1 Candidatus Cloacimonadota bacterium | reverse complement strand
TAATATTTTACGAGGTTATATTGTCAATGACTTATTTGAGTTATTTACTTGTCTCGCAAGAGGTTAACTTAGGTCGGAAAGATTAGTTATTAATTGAGCGAATAAATCTATTATGATAGCTTGCTCTGAAGAATGGTTTGAAATGATTGATCTTTTCTAACCAATACATTGATTCTTCTCTCGATGAAGCCTTAATTACATTCTTTATCATACTCTTTAATAACCTGTTTCTCAAATAAAACTTACTACGTTTAGTTCGAGGAATAAACATCCAAACATAACGCATAAAATGAACCAAACAAACCTGATGAGGTACTTGTGGAAAAACCTTTTTAACTACGCCGAGAAAGCATTTTCCTCTACCAAAATCACTAATGATACCACGTATTTCAAGCGGGTATAACAATTTCAATGATTGAAGAAAACTCTCAGATGTCTGTTTGTTTTCACCATCGCTGATTCTGTAAGAAAGTGGCTGCTTAGTTTTGGCATCAATAGACAGTAAGATTGACTTCTTCTGACCACCAAGTTTGATCTCTTTCCCATCTATTTGTATTACACCACTACACATTGAGGCATCAATCCTGAAAGAGTGCGTTTCATCAGAGATTAGAGACAACCAATTCAAAACGGATGTTTTGGATAATTCGTATCGATTCCCCACTTCTCGTAATGAATTCTTTGTTAGAACAAAATCAAGAACTGCTTGTCTTTTTAAATGATCACTTGTTCGCTTACGGATTTTACTACCAAAATGTGTAAAACTTAATCCGCATTTCTTACAATAAAATCTTTGCGTTTTGCGTTTTACTTTTCCTCGAACAGTTAATATCTTACTATAAATAAAACCGTTCTTCTTAGTATCCAAACTGCTACAATTCGGACAGCGTTTTTTTTCTTTATACTCATGACACGAGTAAATTCTATCATAACTTCTTTTGTCAATTAACATTATGTGCCTTCACAGACACAGTTAAGTTAACACTCCCATAATTCTATTATCTCAAGGTAAATTTAGCTTTTCATTTTTTGTGTTGAATCGATTACTGATAAATACAATTCCAGAAAAAAAAAAAAATGAATTTGCTGTCAAATATTTTCTTAGTTTATTCGTAAAGATAGCTGTCATACTCGACTCGGATCGGGTATCCACTGCAAATACTGCTGGTTCAGTCCGGCAGCTACCGGATGAACTATACATTAGATTTTTTACAAATATACACCAAAATATGTGGTTCAATTAGCATAATTGAACCAGCAATCCGGGTATTCATTTCAAATCTTAGATTCCCGTTTCCACGGGAATGACAGTATCCATCCCAAAATCTAACCTTCGACTTTTCAACCTGCCAGCCCCATGAAATCTTTCTTCATTTCAATAGGGTGAAATTTTGAAAGACTATTTCACTGGGTTAGTCGATGGAACCAGCATTGAGAACTTGGGAATGTCAAAATTTTAAATCAATTCCATTACTTCTTTATAATTCAATTTTCTAATGATCGGAAGCAGGTTTTCCAGTTTTGAATAGAGATCATCTAATGTAGTATTATTTTCTATATTGATGTCGGCAAGTTTCTGTTTGTCGTAGTCCTGCATCTGAGATTTTATTCGCTGTTCGATCTCTTCGAGTAGGAATCTATTATCTTTTTTTAATCTTTCTACCTGGTTCTTTTTATCTGTAGAAACGTTTATAGTCAGGTCAAAAGCTTTTTCAATTTTGTTTTCAAAAAGCAGTGGAATCTCGAATATCAGGTAATCTTCATTACTATGCTCGATGATCCTGCGGGTTTCTCTTCTTATCTTTGGATGCAAAAGCAGATTCAGAAAATGAAGTTCTTCCTGTGAGTTGAAAACAATACTTCCCAGTTTTTTTCTATCAATTTTATTATTCTTTAAAATGTTTTTTCCAAATCTTTTTACAAGCTTTAAGGTAACTTCTTTATCATCTAAGAAATGATGTCCGATTTTATCTGAATAATAAACTTTAAAACCTTTTTTTTCAAACCATTTGGATACCAGTGTTTTGCCGGAAGCAATCCCGCCTGTGACAGCTACCAGAAAAGGTCTGTTATGAAGTTTCATCCTTTATTCTCTGGGAAAGTTCATCTATTGTGAGGTCGGTAAAAATTTCACTATTTTTGGCTACAGATATTCTTCCTGTTTCTTCTGAAACAATAATAGAAAAAGCATCGGTACTTTCTGTTATTCCCACTGCTGCCAGATGGCGTGTACCAAATTTCTGGGCATATTCTACATTTTCCGAAAGAGGTAAAACCACTTTCACGGCATATATCCTGTTATTCCTGATGATAACGGCTCCATCGTGAAGAATTGTTTTATTATTGAATATCGTAAGAATCAGTTTTAATGATATCTGAGCATCGATGAGTTCGCCTGTTTTTATCAGCTCACTTAATTTTCTTCTGTTCTCAATAACAATAAGAGCTCCGATCTTTCGGAAAGACATGACGGAAACAGCATTCAATAGAGGAGTATAAACAGACTTCTTTGTATCTCCGAAAAGTGATCTTAAATCGTGACTCTGAGTTAGCCTGGAAAAAAGATTCCTGATCTCCTGCTGGAACAATATAATAAATACTATTACCCAGTACTGTTTCAAGGAACTGAGCAAAGAAGACATCATACTCAGATTAAAGATCATAGCAGTGAAGTATATCAAAACAACGGCAACAAGACCTATTAATATCTGGTATCCGCCTGTTTTTTTTAATAGAATAATTATTCTGTATAAAATAAAAGCTACGATTAAAATATCGATTATATCGGTGAACCTGGGAATAAAGATATTCATAAAGTATTACCTACTGCTTCCAATGTTTTCAATAAATTTTTATGTTCCTTTACATCATGAACACGGATCAATTCTATGTTATTCTGGAATGCCAGAGCCGTAGAAGCAAGACTTCCTTCCAATCTATCGACAGGTTTCGACTTGTAGATAACACCAATAAAACTTTTTCTGGAAGCTCCCAAAAGGACTGGCAGATCAAAACTTTTAAATTCAGATAGTTTTTTTAGGATCAGCAGATTATCGATATATCTTTTCCCAAAACCAATTCCCGGATCGATTATTATTCTCTTCCTGTTCACACCATTTGAAACACAATAATCTATTCTTTCTTTCAAAAACTGAATTATCTCTTCGATTGTATCTTCATAAAAAGGTAATTCCTGCATATTTGTGGGAGTGCCCTGCATATGCATCAGTATAACCGGAACGTCGCAATATTTATTTAAAATATTTATCATATTCTCGTCAAATCTTAAAGCACTAATATCATTAATTACGGATGCTCCGGATTCAATAGATTTTTCTGCAACTTCTGCTTTGTACGTATCGATAGAAATGGGAATATCCGTTTTCTGTTTCAGTTTCTCGATTACCGGTATCACTCTTTTTAATTCTGTTTGGATATCTATCTTCCCTGCACCCGGACGGGTAGATTCTCCTCCAACGTCGATGATGTCTGCACCATCATCTATCATTTTTAATGCATAATCTATTGCCGCTTTTGAATCCTTAAATTTATTCCCGTCGGAAAAACTGTCCGGCGTTAAATTCAAAATACCTACGATCTTTATTTTATCGAATTTAATGATCTTTCCATTGCAGTTTATTTCTTTTGGTGATTGCTTCAGCATCTGTTCCAACAATTTTTCCAAGTCGCCTTTTATCTGAAGAAGACCAAAAGTGTTTTGTTGTTCCAACTTCTCGATCAATTTTTTGATCTTATCGGCATTCCCCAGCAATATCACATCACTGATCTTTTCATATCCATTCACAACGCCTTTTGCCACCGCAGCATCTCCTCCGATAGAGAGCATTTCCTGTTTCAGGATATTAGCAGCTCCGTTTTGAACTCCAGTAAGTTTGATGGACAGACCCAGAGCTTTCGGTGCCATTACATCTACACCTTGTGACGAAACCTTGATCTTCTCAAATTCGTTTTTTGCATCTTCTATAGTATTAATCTTTAATATTCTATTCATAGATCACCTTAATTCATAAATAAATGTAATACTGCCTTTCTGGATTATATCCTGGGGAATCGAGTTGAATTTCCATCTTTGAATAGCCTCCAGACTTAATTTGTCAAAAACAGCATCAGCTTTTTTAATAATAATTATATTACTCACTGTTCCATCGTTCAGTACATCGAATTTAATTTTAACCTTAACTGTTCTCTGCAGATCTGCCGGATATTGTGGGATCACTTTATTGACGATGCTTCTATTAGTTATTTCACCCTCAAGAATGTAGGGGGAATCTGACCCGCTCTCACCATAAAGCCTGTTAGTTAAAGATTTAAGATATTCATCGTTCGTAGAAATAACAGGATTATCTTCCGCAGAAACATCATTTTCCGTAAATATCTTTTCCTCTATTTTACTTTTAAGTTTTTCACTTGTGTTACCGATCTTTTTATCCATATCCAGAGCATTAAAAGCGGTTTTCTCATATTCCGGGATATAAACAGGTTCATCGTCCGATTCTGAAAAAATTTTTGGAAGTTTTACTTTTTTGGGGATCAGGCTGGACATTCTACCTGGAGTATGAGAATCTAAATAATTTGATGATCGTGATAGAGGAGAGATGAATCTTTCATTATTTGCAGATTCATTAAAACCGAATTCAACGATCTCGATAGTTTTAAAAACGCTTGGCGGCAGTATAATGTAATTTATTAAATATGCTGTAACTGCCAGGATCAAATGGAATAATACCGATCCTATTAAAGCAAGTTTTCTATCATTCATCTTCTTTAATATTACGGATTTCCGTAGCAATAAAAAACCTGTTCGTGCCGGAAAGTCTGGCAATATCCAGAAGTTTTACTATTTTTTTCAAAGCCACATCTTCGTCTGCTCTAACCACTACCACCTGCTCGGGATCATCTATAAGTTTTCTGTTCAAAACTTCCGGTAATTCTTCCCAGCTAACCGCTTCGTTATTTATATAAACTTCATCATTTATTGTAAGTGTGAGGCTGATATTCCTGTTAAACTCGTTCTGTTGAGTACTTGCTCCGGGCAGATTTACTTTAATACCCGAATGAGTTAAAAAATTCGAGGAGATCAATAGGAATATAATAAGTAAAAAGATAACGTCGGTAAAGGAAATTATGGCAGTAGTCGATATTCTCTTTTTCCTCAAATTAATTTTCATCCCGTATTCCCCTGATATTAAAAATAAATTCATTAGTTTTTTCTTCCAGTTCCTGAGCAATGTCTTCCACTTTTCCTACAAGATAGTTATAGAACAGAATGGAAATAATCCCTACTGTAAGACCACCGATCGTGGTGACAAGTGCCTCCCAGATGCCATTTGCCAGAAGACTGATATCCACTCCTCCCCCCGTTTCACCTATTCTCATGAAAACTTTGACCATTCCGGTAACCGTTCCCAGAAATCCGATAAGAGGAGCAACTGCGGCAAAAGTAGCGAGTACTCCCAGATTTTTTTCCAGTCGGTAAACCTCTTTACTTAATGCAAGTTCGGCGA
>JAIORR010000007.1 GCA_021108055.1 Candidatus Cloacimonadota bacterium | reverse complement strand
CCGCAGGTAGATTTTGGATGCAGGAAAGCAATGTTGGCATTGTGAGCACCTTTTCGTGGAATTTCGTCTATCAACCTTATCCCTTTTGTTTTGATTTCATCTAATCTGCCTTGCAGGTTCTCTGTTCCGAATGCGAGATGATGAATACCCTCACCTTTCTTTTCGATGAATTTTGCTATGGGACTGTTATTAGAAGTTGCTTCCAAAAGTTCGATCCTGACTTCACCGATGGGAATAAATGCAACTTTAACCTTTTGAGATTCAACCACTTCGACAGCTTCCAATTCCAGTCCAAGTTTTTTATAAAATTCAATTGCAGCTTCGATATCTTTTACGGCAATGCCAATGTGGTTTATTTTTTTCAGCATTTATCATCTCCGGATCTTCTGTGAACAGGTTTTGTAATTCTCAATCCTTTATTAAATATTCATCAGCAAGTTTATAACCGATCTTCAAAGCCTTATTATTCAGATCGACATATTGCGGTTTTACCGAATTTGTAACTGCTTTTTTGAGGGAAGCTTCGCTGACGACACCTGTTTTTCTTACTAAGAAACCTAAAGTAATAATATTAGTAGGAAGTTTTGTACCGAGTTTTTTATGAGCGATATCTGTAAAGGGAAGTTCGTATATTTCCGTATCCAGAAGCGAAATGTTTTTTACAAATGTATTATCTGCTATCAAAATACCATCGTCTTTCAGGTTTACAGAATATTTATCACATGCTTCCTGGGTGAGGGCTAAAAGAACGTCGAACCTGGTTGCTTCGGGATAATAGAATTCGGCATTACTGATGATCACATCTGCCCTGCTGGCACCACCACGAGATTCCGGACCATAACTTTGCATCTGGGTTACATTTGCTTTATCCAGCACTGCTGCCCTGGCCAGAATGATGCCGGCTGTGATAAGTCCTTGACCGCCGCTGCCGCTTAATCTTATTTCTTTTTTAAATATCTTTTTTCCCATTATTTGCCTCCCTGCACTTTTTGAACAAGTTTTGCATACTCATCGGTGTATTCGGGACGGTCCTCGTTTCTTAATATCCCTCTTTTTATTTTTCCCTTTAACTTATCTTCAGGAAGTTTTTCCCAGGCTTTCAGAGAGATAGAATTTTTCTTCATAGCATTCATCATAGCGGGAGCATCACCCTTTTTATTTAATTTTCCATAAATAACCGGGCAGGCACTTATGATCTCTACCAGAGAAAATCCTTTATGTTCCAAAGCCTGTTTAATAAATGACTGAGCTTCCAGAGCATGATAGGCTGTAGTTCTGGCAACAAACGTTGCACCCGCTCCCATGGCAAGTTCACATATATCAAATACGGGGTCGATATTACCATACGGCGTGGTTGTGGCTATATCGCCTGTGGGAGTAGTAGGAGAATATTGTCCGCCGGTCATTCCATAAATATTATTATTTATCAGGATAACGGTGAGATCGATATTTCGTCTGGCAGCATGAATGAAATGATTTCCGCCTATGGCAGTTGCATCACCATCACCGGTAACGACCATTACATCCATTTCCGGTTTGAACATTTTAATACCGGTGGCATAAGCTATTGCCCTGCCATGAAGACTGTGAAGCGTATTGAAATCCACATAAACCGGCATCCTGCTGGAGCAACCGATACCGGAAACCATTGCCGTATTGCTTCTTTTAAATTTTAATTCATCCACAGCTCTCATAATAGCACCAAGAACTATTCCATTGCTGCAACCGGGGCACCACACGTGTGGAAATTTTTTCCTATGTCGCAGGTATCTGGTGTGAATTATTTTCTGAGGTATCTTTTGCATTTTACTTAACCTCCTTCATTTTATTGATAATATCGGCGGGAGTTATCAGTTGTCCGTCGTTTTTCTGAATTGGAATTATCTTTCTGGATCTCCTGCTTTCATAATTCCAAACACCGCCCATTGCCCGCTTTACTTCGTTTAGAAGTTGACCCTGATTTAATTCGGGAACAAAAATATTTCTTACATTTTTCATATACTTTCTGATAGCATCATCGGGGAAAGGCCAAATTGTAAGAGGACGAAGTAAGCCAACCTTTTTACCAGATTTGCGAGCCATCATTACAGCTGTTTTGGCTGCTCTGGCGCTAATGCCTGCTGCAAATATCGCTGTTCGAGCATCATCCATATAGAAGCTTTCTATCTGTACCAGATCATTTAGATGATGTTTGATCTTTTTGTCTAATCTTTCCATCATAATCGCAGTTTCATCGGCTCTATTTGTTGGGAATCCATAAGCGTCATGTGCCAGACCTGTTACATGAAAACGATAACCTTCGCCATAACTGGCTAACGGATGGATATATTTAGGATGATCTTCGTAATGTTTATACCATTCGGGCGGAATGGTAGGTTTGATCCTGTTAATGATCTTCACCTTTTCCAGGTCGGGAAGAGTTACGGTTTCTCTCATATGTCCCAGAACTTCATCCATTAACAGCACTACGCAAGTCCTGTATTTTTCCGAAAGGTTTACAGCCCTGATAGCTAATTCATAACCCTCCAGGACAGAATTGGGATAAAGAACTATGGCGGGAGCATCACCATGATTTCCCCATCTGCTCTGCATAATATCCGCCTGGGATGGTTTGGTCGGTAATCCGGTACTGGGACCGCCTCGCATTACGTTCACAACTACGCAGGGTGTCTCTGTCATTTTGGCAAAACCAATGCCTTCCTGCATTAATGAAAATCCGGGACCGCTTGTGGCTGTCATGCTTTTGGCACCGGCAAGTGAAGCACCGATGATGGCAGAAATACTGGCGATTTCATCTTCCATCTGGATGAATTTTCCACCCCTTCTGGGAAGTTCAGTAGAGCAGATTTCAGCAATTTCCGTGGAAGGTGTAATTGGATAGCCTGCAAAGAAATTCACGCCGGCATCGAGGGCACCACGTGTAACAGCCTCATTTCCCTGCATTAAAACAACTTTTGATTCGATATTATTTTTTGTCATTTTATCTCCCTACTTTTTCTTTGCACCTGTAATTGCAAAGTTTGGACATAATCTGTCACAGGTTTCACAATGAGTACATTTTTCCGGATTCTTCACGTATGGTGAGCCATCCGGCTTTCTTGCCAAAACGCCTGTAGGACAAAATGCAACACAGATGCCACATTTCACACACCAATCATGAAAGATATAAACCGGAGATTTTTTATAATCTCCCTCGGTTTTCACATCGGTGTATTCAACTTCCATTTTTACGGGTGAATCATCCGTACGAATGATCGTACCCTCTTTGTGCTTTTCAACATCATTGAGTTTTTTGTATTGATGCATTATAACTCCTTGTAAATGCGATAATAGCATTCACTATTATACCCGGATTTTCTTTTTTTCTTTTTAAAAAGTATAAATAATTTTGATGCTTTATAAAATGTATATTTGACGCAATAACTTGAGGGTTCATGATATTTTTTAATCTCCCAAATTAAAGGTCTTTAAGCTCAAAGATCCTGTCTCTGAGTTCGGCGGCTTTTTCAAATTCAAGGTTTCCTGCTGCTTCTTTCATCTCTTTTTCCAGCAATTCCAGAACTTTTTCTTTGGAGTCTAACTCCAAATATTCCATAAACTTAGCTTTATCCGGCAAGCCTTCTTTTCTGCCAGCTTTGTCATAACCGTCGGCAACACTTGTAGAAGTCATTATGTCGTCAATATTTTTTTTGATACTTTTGGGAGTTATTTTATTTTCTTTATTATAAAGGAGTTGCTTTGTTCTTCTCCGGTTAGTTTCACTTATAGTTTCCTGCATTGCAGCAGTGATATTATCTGCATAAAAAATGACCTTTCCATCGATATGACGGGCAGCTCTTCCGGCAGTCTGGATGAGCGAGCGAGTTGAACGAAGGAATCCGGCTTTATCTGCATCCAATATGGCAACTAGAGAAACTTCCGGCAGATCGAGTCCTTCCCGCAGAAGATTGATTCCCACCAGCACATCGAATTCTCCCAGCCTTAGTTCACGAATTATTTTCGAACGTTCCAGCGTATTGATCTCACTGTGCAGATATTTAGATTTCACACCTGCTTTTTTCAGGTATTCGCTCAGGTCTTCCGCCATTCGCTTGGTTAACGTTGTAACCAATATTTTATCGCTTTTCGTCACCCGAACCCTTATCTGCTCCAGCAGGTCATCCACCTGCGAAGACACAGGTTTAATTTCTATTTCGGGATCGATAAGACCGGTAGGACGGATCACCTGCTCGACGAAAACGCCGTTCGTTTTGGAAAATTCATAATCTCCGGGTGTGGCAGAAATATAAATGATCTGATTGATCTTATTTTCAAATTCATGGAACTTTAGCGGTCGGTTATCAAAAGCGGAAGGAAGGCGGAAACCATAATCTACCAGGTTTTTTTTACGTGTGAAATCTCCACCGTACATGGCGTGGATCTGCGGAATGGAAGCATGAGATTCATCTATCACCATCAGGAAATCATCGGGAAAATAATCCAGAAGGCAGGAAGGCGGCTCGCCTTTTTTGGCGCCCGTAAGATGCCGTGAATAATTTTCGATACCGGAACAGTAACTCAATTCACGCAGCATTTCCAGATCAAAATTTGTTCTCTGTTCGATGCGCTGTGCTTCCAGAAGTTTTCCTTCCTTTTCAAAAAAAGCTATTCTGTCTTTGAGTTCTGCTTTGATGGAAGTTATCGCCTTGTTCAAAATTGCTTTGGAAGTTATGAAATGATTGGCAGGATAGATGGGATATTCATCCACAACTTCCAGAACATGATTGTTCAATGGATTTATCCTTGAAATCTTCTCGACTTCATCACCGAAGAATTCTACACGAATGGAATTTTCCAGGTAAGCAGGAAAAATATCTACAATGTCACCCATCACGCGGAATGATCCACGTTCAAATGCAATGTCGTTCCTGCCGTAGTGAATGTTAACCAGTTTTTTCAAAAGATCGTCACGCTCGATAATATCACCTGTTTTTATCCTGATGAGAGCATTTCGGTATTCCTCCGGAATTCCCAGACCATAGATGCAGGAAACACTGGCAACGATGATCACATCCTTTCGTTCCATCAGGCTCATGGTGGCATGAAGGCGAAGTTTCTCTATCTGACTGTTAATATCCGCATCTTTTTCGATATAAATATCGCGACCGGGAATATAGGCTTCCGGCTGGTAATAATCGTAATAGCTGATGAAGAACTCGACCGCATTTTCTGGGAAAAGTTGTTTAAATTCGCCATAAAGCTGGGCAGCAAGAGTTTTATTGTGAGAAAGCACAAGGGTGGGTTTATTCACTTTTTCTATCACATTGGCAATGGTGAATGTTTTTCCCGAGCCGGTTACTCCAAGAAGAGTCTGGTATTTATCACCGGAGAGCAATCCGTCTGCAAGTTCTTTGATAGCCGGGGGCTGATCACCTGTAGGTTTATAGCTTGTTACTAATTTAAATTTATTCATAACCACTAATGAACGCTAATTTATTTTATTTCAAATCTTCAGTTTCCTTTCTGTTTTCTATTATTTTTGTGGCAAGGATTTTATAGA
>JAIORR010000357.1 GCA_021108055.1 Candidatus Cloacimonadota bacterium | reverse complement strand
GTTTAGAATTTAAACACAAACGCCGAATCGAGACCGATGCCTTTCCCGTACCGGAAGAAACCATGATAGAAAGTAGCACCCATCTTCCACTCGAATCCTTTAAAGATCAAGCCTGTATTGAATTCATAGAATATATTCTCATCGTAGCCCATAACAGCCTGCATCGGAACGCAAGCTAATTGATAACCGGTACCAAAAGAAAATCCGTTTTTGTAGGAATATTGCTCGTTGATATATTTCGCCATTATCTGTAGTTTGCGGAAAAGAGTGTATTCCATCCCCACACTCACAGATGGTTTGATCTTCACATATTTGTTTTTGACTCTTGATTCTTCTTCAAAATTTTCGATTTCAAAAGGTTCGTTATCAGGATCGAAATAGAAAAGAGAATCCACAACCATCTTTTCATATTTACCGGCACCAAGATTCTTATAATTCAATTGCATGAACAGATCATCTATACTGGCATGTAAATATCCTTCAAAGATCCTGGCTTTCATTCCAAATCCCAGGGAAGGAGTAAGCCTTCCAACAGAATATTCATCACTATATTGCAAATGTGCAGTATAATTATAATAAGCACTATCCGGCATTGAACCGAAATTCTGTTCACTTTCTATTATTGTGCCGTACATCATGGAATAGTTGAAGTTTACATTAAAACCCGCATAGAGAGTCATATCCCGCAGGTATTCTACGAACGCGCTGGTGGAATCTGCAGGAAAAAGACCGGGTATCATTCCCATACTAAGTCCTTTTGGATAAGCATAATTAAATGTGGCTTTCCAGAATGAAAATGCTTCACTTCCCTCGCCCGTATGGCTGGAATATGCGATATTAGTATCGTTGCCATTAAAAACAAGATCACAATACATTTTATCTAATACTTCCACATTTGCAAATGCCAGAGTTTGAAGAGAAAAATTCCAGTTCCTATGTCCAAAATCCAAAAGATGTATTTTAAAATTAGAATAGATTTCGATATCATTTTCCGTTAGTTTCTTTTTATCTTTAGAATCGAGTATATATCCTTCCTGGAACATATTGATATCATCAAGCTGTAAAGCTGAATTTTCGAAATTAAACTGGTTCGTTAAAAGTGGTAAACATATCTGTGAATGGTATCTATCGGCAATATTCGCCGGATTCTCGGGGAAGAAATAAAAATTTCCAAATAATCCGTAACAGAGTGATAATGCAAGTATGATAAATATTATTTTTTTCATTTTCTTCTCCTTAATCCTCAAAAAGTTCACTACTAATAAATACTTCAATAGAAAGATCACCTTGAATGGTAATACCGCCTGTCCATGGCTGTGCACCTTGGCTGCTGATATTTATGCGGGGAACAATGTAAACCGAATCTGCCAGGAAAAAATCAAGTTTATCCTGAGTAATATTTAACTCATATTCTCCATAAGTGGAATCTGTTGTTTCTTCCATGAGCGGTATCCTGAACATTTGAACTTTTGTTGTATCGGGATTCTCAAAGTTAAATATCTCTTCCAGAACATTAGTGCTGTCATCGGAAACAAGAAGATCAAATCCCAATTCCATTCCACTTGTATTCCAATATTTAAAAATGACTTTCCCATATTTGAATGCGTCATAAATGGTTTCATCAAAATCTGCTACATCCTCTTCATTAATTTCAATCTCACCATTATCAAGAGGAATTATCCAGATACCTTCCTCCTCGAATGTACATATCTGAACGTCTGCGACGATCTCTATATCCACACCTATCGAATCTGCATAGTTCAGAGAATCTATTACAGTGTTATCTCCGATCAAGGTATTGAACTCATAATCAAATCCATCCGGGATTATCTGTAACATTTCATTTATATTGTAATTCTCTGATGTAAGCATAAATTCTGTTAATCCTTCAGAGATATTGATATTTATCGGTTCTCCTTCATTATGAACCAATGGAACTTCTACCCCGCTTTTTTTTGATACTAATTCAAATACTGCTAAAGCGGGAGCAGGAGAAACAATATTAAATATGATCGCACTATATCCGTTAAAGACAAAGCTATCCTCATTAACTATCTCCGGCTGGGGAAGGTCTGCTTCGATATATCCCGAGATGATCTCTATTTCCTGGGAAGGAATATGTGCCTGTGTAACCCAGTCTGCCTGAATATCGATTATCTGAATACCAAGCTGGATCGCAGCAGAAGTATCGATAATTGCGGTTGCATTTTCTGTAACATCACCCTGACCGGTAAGTTCTAATTGAATTGTATTAGGAAAGGGTTCTCCTGTCTGAAGGTCTATCATTTGCGAGCCAATACCTCCCTCGGGAGCAATATTCGGAAATACAACATTCCCAACCAAAGTTTCTCCACTTCCATCCAGAACATTTATTACAAGCGGATTCCCATCTTCAGCATCTCCCATCCAGAAGACGGTATTATTGGTGATGGTCAATTCCAGAAATCCTTCCATAAATTTGATCTCTTCATATTCATCAAAAGGATCAAAAGCTTTTATTATTCCAAATGGAATTGTTATATCAGGATAATTCGGAAGATTACTGACGGGAAGACCATTTAAAGCGGCAATTTCCGGTGGTACAAAATCTCCCAGAACAAAATCTGTGGTCTTAACTTCCGTATCTGCAATCTCGATATCACCAATCGTTTGAAAATCCTCGGTCGATTCAAGAAATTGAAGAGTATCTCCATTTGCCACAAATGAGCCAACGGTATCTGCAATAGCTTCGGCATCATAAGTGTCGTGCAGGAAGATCAATCTGAACTGGGTCGTCCAGGATGGAATGCCGAATTCATCCGGAATGGAGCATCCGATGAAAAACAAAATAATCAATATTGGAATCACTTTCTTGAACATATTTTCCTCCTAATATTCTGTTTTCTTAAATATTTATTCTCTAAATCACACTTCATATTTTAAAATTGTGTTTTAAATATGCAATCTGGAATTTTTTGTCAATTCTTTTAAAAGTTATTTTTAATATAAATAACTTTTGACAATATTACTAACAATAATGAATTTTGGAATTGTAAAAATTATCCTTGGAGGACAAAATGAAAAAAACTTTTATTATCATCCTATTTTTAATCACAACATTTCTTTTTGCCGAATGGACAATAGTGGCATCTTACCCAATACCAGAGGGAGCATCCGGTTTAGCTTATGACGGCACTTATCTTTATTGCGGTATTTATGGAGCAAATGGAAATGAAGTGTATCAGATCGATCCGAGTGACGGGACCTATCAGCTTCAGTTTTCCAATCCTGATATCGGTGATAGTTTTGGCATGACCTGGGATGGAACAAACCTCTGGATCACAGACCACACTCCCCCATCATCTATTCCGGCAATTGCCATTGAATTGGATATTAATTCAGGAGCGATATTATCACAGTTTGATCTACCTGATCATTACATGTCTGGCATTGCCTATGATAATGGCAACTTTTGGGTTGCCACCTACTACCCGGATAATCCGAGTGTGATCTATCAAGTTGATAATACAGGAACTGTTCTGCAGCAATTTAACTTTGAACTCCCCGGTACTACTGAGCAACCATGGGATTTGTGCATACATGGAAGTGATCTCTGGATTGCAGACTATTATGACGATGCTTTATACAAAGTCGATACTTCAGGAACGATATTAGAAACACACCCTTCCGAAGGTACAGATCCCGCAGGAATCGTCTGGGATGGACAGTACCTGTGGTATTGTGATAATGGTTCTGGTGGTTTTGACTACCTTTATAAAGTAGATCTGGGTGGAGCAGGAACACCGGTAATTCAATTGGGATGGAATAGTTATGATTTCGGGAATACAATTATTGGACAACCTGCATCGGTTGAACTTTCTGTAACTAATACCGGAACTGCCGATCTTTCCATCGATGCCATGAATTTCTCTATTCCGGAATTTTATACCGATGAAATACTTCCTGTAATTGTACTACCCGGGAACACGGAATATCTGACCATTATCTTCGATCCAACCGATTGGGGTCTATTTGAATGTACTCTTACGATCGAGTCGAACGATCCGGTGAACCCTGCTGAAGAAGTTGATCTAAGCGGTTATGGAATTACAGATAGTCCGCAGATAGTTGTTTCTCCAAACTTATTAAATTACGGTTCAATCCGCTTGGGAGCAGTTACAGGCAGGTTCATTGAGATCAGTAATCAGGGTTCAGGAACATTGGAAATAACATCACTGGAATTTGAGGATACTCATTTCTTCGTTGATGATACGGTTATTCTTCCAATAACTTTAATTTCTTCACAAACATACGATCTTCGCATCTGGTTCAGTCCCGATGCTGCAACCAGTTTCAATGGCGTTATGACGATTCACAGCAACGACCCGATAACTCCAATATATGATGTTACACTCTCTGGAGATGGAAATGGTTCCAGTTTTCCTATCGGACAGACATTGTGGCAATACCAGATAACAACCGGTTATGATAACAGCCCCAAGGCAATTTCACCCATTCCCGATATTTCCGGGGATGGTGTGAATGATGTGATTATCTGCTCGGAAGATAATTATGTACGATGTTTTAATGGTAATGCATCCGGTTCCGGTGATATTTTATGGGAAACAGAGATCTATTCCGGAAATATCTATAATCAGAATTCGCTTACGATTATTGAGGATATCGATTCTGATGGATATGATGATGTGATCGTGGGAACCACAGGCGGAGACCGGGCAATCCGAGCTATTTCTGGAAAAACAGGTGAATTCGTCTGGAATTATTTTACTAATCAGTATGGCGAAGGGGGTTGGATCTACCAGGTGGATGCAAAATTTGATTATAATAGCGATGGAACAAAAGATGTTCTGGCTGCAACTGGAAATGACGCTATGGGAACAGGTCCGCAAAGAGTTTTTTGTATCGATGGTACGAATGGAACAGTTATCTGGGATTTTTATGCTGCCGGACCAAAATTCAGTTGTATCGGTATAGATGATGTAACCGGTGATGGTATTCCAGATGCAATTGGCGGTGCTTCCAATACAAACGAAAATGAAGGAAGAGTATTTGGGATCAATGGGGCAAATGGAACTCAAATGTGGCAGTTTATTACAGGTGGAACTTCTGTCTGGGCTTTATCACAAGTTGACGATATAAACGGAGACGAAGTAGATGACGTAGCAGCAGGAGATTTTGCAGGAAATTATTACGGACTCGATGCAACCAACGGTTCAATGCTGTGGAGTGGAATTTTGGGAACATGTCTCATCCTCAGGTTCGAAACACTGGATGATGTAAATGGAGATGGGCATCCCGATATAGCTATTGCTCATAGCAGTTTTCATGATGCAGTTGTTATAGACGGATATACCGGTCTAAATATCTGGTCGCATCCTGTGGCAGATCAACCCTGGTGCGTAGATAAGATCGTTGATATTACGGGTGATGGAATAAATGACATTGTGGTTGGAACACTTTATAGTAGTAATTATGGTTATTTTTTAGATGGAACTAATGGAACCGAATTAGGCTCAATAAATATAGGTTCGCCGGTTGACGCTATTGCCGGCATTCCCGATATTGCTGGAGACAATTCGTGGGAGATGGTATGTGGTGGTAGAAACGGAACTGTGATCTGTATTTCCGGTGGT
>JAIORR010000262.1 GCA_021108055.1 Candidatus Cloacimonadota bacterium | reverse complement strand
AAGGACAATCTTCAATTATCTGGGATGGAACGGATGAAAACAATAAACCTGTGAGTTCAGGAATTTATTTCTATAAATTGAAAGTTAATAACAAAAACATCGCAGCAAATAAATGTTTATTGCTAAAATAGAAAGTTCCCCTTTGTAAGGGTAGATATTAACTTTCACAACGGTTTGATCGGAAAAGATTATTTGCTTTGAAAAATTAAGGAAATTGTGAAAGTTGTACATAAAGGAAAATAAATGTTCATAGATTATGCAAAAATAAAAGTACAATCCGGTAACGGTGGCAGCGGTTGTGTTAGTTTCCGTCGGGAAAAATTCGTTGCCAAGGGCGGTCCCGATGGCGGAGACGGTGGCAAAGGCGGGAACATAATCGCTATAGGAAATGAAAACATTAACACTTTAATTGCCTATCGATATAATAAACTTTTCAAATCCGTTCGCGGACAAAACGGACAGGGAAGCAATAAAACCGGAGCCAGCGGCGAAGATAGATACCTGGAATTTCCGCTTGGAACAGAGATATTTGACATCACCGATGGAAAACATGAAAAGATAGGTGAGATAGTTAAACATAATGAAGAGTTCATTCTTGCTAAAGGCGGCAATGGCGGCAGGGGAAATACACGCTTCAAATCTGCTACCAATAAAGCACCAAGATATTCCAAACCCGGGGGGAATGGTGAATATTTCGAGCTTGAACTGATTCTGAAATTAATGGCAGATGTAGGTCTGGTCGGTTTCCCGAATGCCGGCAAATCTACCTTGCTCAGCAAAGTCTCCGATGCCCACCCAAAAATCGCAAATTACAAATTCACTACACTCGAGCCCTCTCTTGGTGTTATTCGTGTAAGTGATTACGAATCTTTTGTGATGGCAGATATTCCCGGTATCATCGAAGGAGCACACAATGGGAAAGGGCTGGGAGATCAGTTCCTGCGGCATATTCAAAGAACCAGGACCCTGCTTTTTCTCATTGATATAAATTCAGTAGATCCATTCAATGATTATCAGGTATTAAAGAAAGAACTGCATCTCTATGATCCGTATCTCGATAAAAAACCACATCTTATTGTACTTAGTAAAATGGATACGATTCCTGATGAAGATAAAATAGAATTTTTAAACCTTCTGAAAAATGAATTTGAAACAAAACTTCGTGAGCAGATAATTTCCATTTCCTCTATTTCCGGTGAGAACCTGAAGGTGTTAAAAAAACATCTTTTTAATATTTTAAAACAATGTTAGTTTACTCTAAAAATAGTATGATTAGAAATATGCAGGTAATGATTGATAGAGACATTGCAGAACTCTACGGCGTACCTACAAAAGTTCTAAATCAAGCAGTTAAAAGAAATATTAACAGGTTTCCTGAAGATTTTATATTTCAGCTTACAAAAAAAGAATTTGAAGATTGGAGGTCACAATTTGCGACTTCCAAATATAAAAGGAAATAGAAAAATGAATGATGAAAAAAAGAAAGGCGAAAATATTATCATTGTTGATAATTCTTTGATACAAGATAAAATTATGATGATTAGGAATACGCAAGTTATGATTGATACAGATATTGCAGAGTTATTTAATGTGAAAACTAAACGACTCAATGAACAGGTAAGAAGAAATATAGAAAGATTCCCACCGGTATTCTGCTTTCAATTAACGGATAATGAGAAAAACGAACTGGTCGCAAATTGCGACCAGTTCAAAAACCTGAAACATTCATCATCAAATCCCTACGCTTTCACCGAACAAGGCGTAGCAATGCTTTCCGCTGTTCTTCGAAGTGAAACAGCAGTGAAGATGAGTATTCAAATTATGAAAGCTTTTGTAAATATGCGTCATTTTTTTGTTGAAAATGCTCAAATATTTTCTCGAATAGAAAGGGTCGAACAAAAACAAGTTGAAACAGATTCTAAATTAGAACTAATTTTCAGTGCAATAGAAAGTAAACAGATAAAACCCAAACAAGGAATCTTCTTTGAAGGACAGATATTCGATGCTTATAAATTGCTGATCGATATTGTAAAAAAAGCTGAAAAATCTATTTTCATTATCGATAATTATATCGATGAATCCATACTGACTTTGCTGACTAAACGCAAACCGAAAATCGATGTGAAAATATTTACCGGAAACATAACAAAACAAATGAAATTGGATATTGAAAAATATAACAAACAATATCCCAAGACAGAATTGATAAAATTAAATAGAGCACACGACAGGTTTATTGTAATCGATGAAAAAGAAGTATATCATATCGGTGCTTCACTCAAAGATCTTGGTAAAAAATGGTTTGCTTTTACTAAAATGGACAATGATTCGCTCGCTTTGATTGAACAATTGAACAAGATAATAAAGTAAAATGAAAATCGTAATTGCTCCCGATTCATTCAAGGGAAGTTTAAGTTCGATCCAGGTGGCGAATGCCATTGAACAGGGCTTTCGAAAAATTATTCCAGATGCCGAGATCATAAAGATGCCGATGGCAGATGGTGGAGAAGGAACGGTTGAATGCCTTGTGCGTGCAACTGGCGGGAAAATATTCAGAGAATTTGCTACCGATCCTCTGGGAAAAGCGATCAAAGTACATTTTGGAGTTCTCGGCGATGGAGAAACGATCATAATAGAAATGGCTTCTGCATCCGGGATCATTTTAATTCCAAGAGAGAAGCGTAACCCGTTATATACCACAACTTATGGAACCGGCGAATTGATACGAAAGGTTCTGGAAAAAGGATATTCGAAGATCATTCTGGGTTTGGGAGGAAGTGCTACAACAGATGGCGGAGCCGGTGCTATGCAGGCTCTCGGGATTAAATTGTTAGGTTCCGATGGAGTCAATATCAAGCAAGGCGGATTATTCCTGAAAGACATTGAGAAAATCGATACTTCGGAAGTGAATAAAAATTTACAGAAAGCAGAGATAACATTTATGTATGATGTGAAAAATCCTTTGCTTGGTAAAAAAGGTGCTGCAAAAGTTTATAGTCCGCAAAAAGGTGCTTCTGCCAAAGAAGTGCAAATACTGGAAAACAATCTTGAACATTTTTCCAGGATAGTGAAAAGAGATATGGGAAAAGATATAGTTTCCATTTCCGGAGCAGGTGCTGCCGGAGGTTTGGGTGCCGGTCTTTCTGCGATCTGCAATTCAAAGTTTGCAGCCGGTATTCAACTGGCAATAAAAATCACCGGTCTGAAAGAACATCTGAAAAATGCGGATATGGTCATCACGGGTGAAGGAGAACTGAATTTTCAGTCGATGTTCGGGAAAGTGCCGGCAGGTGTGGCAAAGCTGGCAAAAGAGATGAAAGTGCCTGCGATCTGTTTTGCTGGAAATGTCGAGCGGAATTCTGAAAAACTTTACAAAGATTATTTCAAAAAAATTATCTGCCTGGTCTCTTCTGATATTTCAAAAGAAGATGCGATCAGGAATGCATTTTCAATTCTTTCTTCCAGAGCAGAAGAAGCAGCAGGATTATTCAAAAAAGGAGTATTATTTGAAACCTAAGATTTTTGTAACACGCAGTTTACCGCAACCTGCGATGGATCAGTTAAAATTGCATTTCGAGCTGAAGGTCAATCCGCAGGATAGAGTGCTTTCCAAAGAGGAGATCATTGAAGGAACAAAGTGGTGCGATATTCTTCTCTGTCTTCTCACAGATACGATAGATAAAGAAATAATTTCCTGCAACCCTGCTTTGAAGGCGATAGTGAACTATGCTGTGGGATATAATAACATCGACATCGAAACAGCCACAAGGTTGAATATTCCGGTTACAAATACACCTGGAGTTCTAACGGAAACAACAGCCGATATGGCATGGGCTTTGATGTTCTCCGTTGCCAGGAAAATAGTCGAATCTGACAGATACAACCGTGAAGGAAAGTTCAAAGGCTGGGGACCGATGCACTTTCTGGGCGGTGATATTTATGGGAAAATTTTGGGAATAATCGGTACAGGAAGGATCGGTACCGCAGTGGCAAAACGTGCTGCCGGATTTAATGTGAAAATTATGTACGTTGATAAGAACAATGAAATTGAAAAGAAAATGAAAGCAGAAAAAGTTGGATTGGATGAGCTTCTGAAGAGATCTGATTTTGTATCTCTGCATGTTCCTCTTCTTCCCGAAACAAAACATCTTATCGGAGAAAAAGAACTGAAGCTGATGAAGAAAACGGCATATTTGATAAATACCGCTCGTGGTGCTGTTATCGATGAAAAGGTGCTGGTAAAAGCTTTGAAAGAAGAATGGATAGCAGGTGCAGGGCTGGATGTTTATGAAAATGAACCGCTGCTTACGGATGGTTTGAAAGAGTGTTGGAATGCGGTTCTTGCACCTCATATCGCCAGTGCATCTATTGAAACCAGAACAAAGATGGGGTTGATCGTTGCCGAGAATGCCATTGCTGTCATCGAAGGGAAAATACCGCCGCAAATAGTTAATCCGCAGGTTCTAAAGAAATAAATATGAACAAAATTAAAAAATGGATCAGGCTTCTTTCCGCACCTGAAATTGGAAATTCCAAGGCAATTAAACTTGTGGAAATTTTGGGAGAACCAGCAAATTTTATTGGAACTTCCAACAGGGAATTAATGGATCTGGATTTTATTCCGGGAAACACAAAAGAATATCTGAAAGAAGACAAAGACCCGAAAGATTGGAAACGGGTCGTAGCTCTTATAGAAAAATATCAGATCGAATTCATAACATATTTTGATGATGATTATCCAACGATCTTGAAGAATATCTTCGATCCGCCGGCTTATCTTTTTTATCGTGGAACCATCCGAAAAGAAGATTTCCGAAGAAGTCTGGCAATCGTGGGAACCCGTAAGGCAAGCAGCTATGGTAAAGCAATGACCAAGAAAATCGGAGAAGCTCTCTCGCAAGCAGGTTTTACAATTGTTAGCGGATTAGCATACGGCATCGATGCGTTAGCGCATATCGCAGCATTGAACTCCGGTGGACGAACTATAGCTGTGATGGGTACAGGCGTTGACCAGATATATCCTCCGCATAACCGTGAATTGGCAGAGGATATTATTAAGAATGGTGCTATTATTTCGGAATATATTCCCGGAAGCAAAGCCGAGAAATGGAACTTTCCCACGCGGAACAGACTGATAAGCGGATTGTGTCTGGGAAGCCTGATAATAGAAGGTTCAAAGAAAAGCGGTGCTCTGCTTACTTCCAAATTTGCAATGGATCAGAATCGTGATGTTTTTGCTCTGCCCGGAGATATAAACAGACCGCAGGCAGAAGGACCGAATTACCTGATAAAACTGGGAGCTAAAATAGTATGCTCTGCAAAAGATATTTTGGAAGAGTATGACCTGATAATGGAAGAAGAACCGAAATTATTTCCCGAGCTTTCCGAGAAAGAAGAAAAAATATATCAGGTTCTCATTGATAACAGACCGGAAACTCATTTTGATACACTTCTGATGAAAACCGGATTCACCATTGGAGAACTTTCTACAATTCTGCTATCGCTGGAGCTGAAAAATATTGTTAAGAAAGTGCCGGGGAATAAGATAGTGCCGATGTATTGACTCATCCTGCTGTCCTTCTCTTGCTCCGTTGTCGCAAAAGAAGGAACATAAGAATATGTGAAAGAAATATGAAAGAAGATAT
>JAIORR010000118.1 GCA_021108055.1 Candidatus Cloacimonadota bacterium | reverse complement strand
TAAATCTCCATTTGAACATCAAAGAATTTATTGATCTCAACCTTCTTGCCATTTTCCAGATTTTCGATAATTCCATTCTTAATATCGATTTTTACTTTATCTCTTTGTTTGAGTTCAAGTTCATCGATATTTGTGTAAGTTAAGATTGGAAAAGCAGCATTGATAGCATTTCGTTCGTAAATTGCACCGAAGGATTCAGCAAGAATAAGTTGAACACCAAGTGATTTGAAACAATCTACAGCTTGCTGACGCGAGCTTCCCGCACCAAAATTTTTTCCTGTGATCACAATATCGCCAGCTTCTGCTTTTTTGGCAAAATCTTTCCAGCCTTTTAGATTATCGAAAGTATATTGTCCCATCTCGTCAATGTCCGTGATCGTGAGATAACGATTGTGAAAGATCATATCTGTATCAATATTATTTTCTTCAATTATCCAGACTTTCCCTTCCAATATTGTAGGTTGTTCTGCGACTTTTGCTTTTTGGGAAGTTCCTTCTATTTTGAGTTTTCCGGTCGATTCAAACACAACCGGTTTATCAGGAATAGCATCTGGAGTTGTGATATAACCAGCAACAGCAGAAGCAGCTACTTCTGCCGGAGAGCCAAGATAGACTTTACCTTTCCCCTGCTTACCGGCAAAATTCCTGTTTCCTGTACTTATGGTTGTCTCTCCGGGACCGTTCTGACCAACCTGACCGGCAGCACAACCCGCACAACCGGCGTTACTTACCAATGCTCCGGCATCTTTGAATATTTTTATATAACCAGCATCGAGACATTCATTCCAAATATTATCAGTTGACGGCACAATTTTCAATACAACACCGGGAGCAACTTTTTTACCTTTCAGGATTTCTGCAACTGCCTTCATATCTTCAAAACGACCGTTTGTACAGCTTCCGATGAAAGCAGAATCGATTTTGGTACCATGAACTTCGGAAATATCGATGGAATCATCGGGATGACCCGGACGGGAAACCATTGGTCTGAACTTGGAAATATCCAATTCCAGTTCCTGATCGTAAACAGCATCGATATCTGCTTCAATTATTGTTAGCTTCTTACCTGAACGGGTTTCGCAATATTCCATTACTTCATCTGAAGGAGGAATAAGCACAATTATCGCTCCCATTTCTGTTGCCATCGATGATACCGTAATTCGTTCATCCAAAGTAAGTTTTTCAATCTCTTCACCATACAATTCGACTGAATAACCCAAAAGTGTATTTGCCCCAAATTTATTCAGCAAATTCAACACAATATCTTTAGCATAAATATTTTTCGGACGTTTTCCAACAAAAGTCAATTTCACCGATTTGGGAACCTTGAACCAGCTTTTCCCGTTTGCCCAGGCAGCCGCAATATCCTGATCTCCCATTCCCTGTCCGAAAGCACCAATCGCACCGAGAATATTGGCGTGAGAATCTGTGGAAATTACTGTAGCTCCGGGCACAGCCATTCCTTCATCGATAACGAGATGAGTTCCAATGCCGGCATTCACATCATAAATTTTGATTCCTTTTTCGCGTGCATATTGTCGGCAGAACTGCTGATTAGCTGCATATTTCTGATCGGAACCGGTGGGATTGCAATCGAAAGTAAAGAAAGTTTTGGAAACATCGTCCACTTCCAAATTATTATTCAATAAATTTTTCACCACATTTGCACCGCCAAAATCTCTGGCAGCACGTACATCGATTTCAATATCGATGATCTCACCCGGTATTATCACATCTTTCGTAGAGTGATTTGCCAAGATTTTTTCAATTAATGTTAAAGCCATAATTTTTTCTCCTTGCTTTGTAACTCGATCAGCTTGATCGAGTATTTTCAGCGATCAGGCTGATCGCTTTACATTATATTTTCAGTCTTTCTTTAAACGGCAGGAAAGTCATAAAATCGGCGTGATGAACCAGATATGCTTCGGTTGTCCTTTTCACCATATTTCCTTCACCGGCGTGAGTTGCGATGATATGACAAACTTCTGCAGGAACTCCGCATTCTTCGGCAATAGAAACTCCACTGAATGGATGACGAAGATATTTACCATAAGTTCCCTGAACCGATTTTCCATTTTCATCCAAAACATATTCCAGAAGTTTACCAACATCCGCCAGGATCGCTCCGGCGATAAGAACATCCATATTAACGGGAAGTTCTCCGTGATAAAATTCATTGCATTTATCTCCGGCAGCTTTGGCAATATGCACAACGCTTCTTTTGTGATCCATAAATGTAACCTTGAGGTCTGGTCCGCACAGAAGAGTGAACGGAATTTTCTGCAAATCTTCTCCGGTAAGAACGCTTCTCTCCAGAGCGAGTTCCCAGGTTTTGGTTACTTTTGCTCGTAAATCATCATTTTTGATCCAATCTAATTCGGGCCATAATTCTTTAATATTCATAATTTTCTCCTTTTTTTGGAGTGCAATATCCGTGATATTGCAAAGCGACAAAGTCGCTTCAAGTGAGATGCAATCATCTCAGAAAAGAACACAGTTATTTTACTCCATATTAATTCGTTCACAATAAATATTTGAGAACGAGAGTTCAACACACCCCGCGACTAAAGTTGCACCCCTACTTCGACAAGCTCAGTACGGTGTCTCAAGAGGGGAATTAATCTTCTATAAAGCTGCAATTATTGCGTCTGTCATTTCAGTGGTAGAAGCAGCACCTTGATCCAGAACTTCCTGGCAACCACGAAGTTTGAGCATATCATAAGCTCGCACTTTGCCTTCTTCTACAACTTTTGCCACTGCATTCCTGATTTTTGTAGCTTTCTCAGTTTCATCGATATGATCCAGCATCATACAGGCAGACATGATCATTGCGATAGGGTTAACAATCGAAGGTTCCAGGTTTTCATATTTTGGAGCAGAACCGTGAGTCGGTTCAAAGATAGCAACTTCTTCTCCGATATTTGCACTACAGGCAAAACCAAGTCCGCCGATCAATCCTGCGAAACCATCAGAAACAATATCTCCGAACATATTTCCGGCAATGATTATACCGTAAGTTTCAGGATTTTTTGTAAGCCACATCATTTGAGCATCGATGTTTGTGTAATTGAACCAGATGCCTTCATATTCTTTTTCCATTTCACGGCAGATTGCCAGCATCATTCCGCTTGTTTCACGGATCACATTCGGTTTTTCGCAAAGTGTTACTTTATCATAACCAAATTTTCTGGCATATTCAAAAGCAGCACGGCAGATTCTTTCTGAATATTTCTTGGTAAAAATTCTGGTTGAAACTGCTACTTCTTCTTTGGGAGACCAACCGAAATTCTTCGCAAATTTTGGATGTGTCATTAAAGCATCATAAACCTGTTTTGGCGGATCTGTCCATTCCACACCACCGTAAAGCCCTTCCGTATTTTGGCGAAAAACAACCACATCAACTTCCGGTTCTTCGATAGTATCATTCGCTCCTCTGCGGATAAAATTGAGAGGATTTCCTTTCAACGTTTTGCAGGGGCGTTGGCAAATATCTAATTGAAAATGCTGACGCAATCCCACAATTGGACTATAATAAACATAGCCCTTTCCTTCAAGGCAAGGATCGAGTTCTTTGGCAGCTTCGCTTTTTGGTTTGGAAGTAATCGCTCCGAAAAGAGCAATTTTGTGTTCTTCCAAAATGTCTAAAGTTCTTTGCGGAAGTGGATTTCCTTCCTTACACCAGAATTCCCATCCGATATCGGCGTGAACATATTCAGCTTCGAAACCGACTGCATCCAATACTCGAATAGCTTCCTTCAAAACAGTTTTTCCAATACCGTCACCGGGCATCGTTACGATCGTTCTTTTGCTCATTTTGTTTCTCCTTTATGCTCACGGATTTCACAGATCAACACGGATGTTTGTTATCTATGTTTACACTTTCATCTGTGAACACACTTTTATTTTATATTCATTTATTCCTTTATGATACAATTCTTTTGCTGAAATATTTAAATTACTGTGATAAATCGAGCTAAAAATATTAAAAAAATTATTGCTATTATAATCGGGCATTTTGTAGTTATATTTAATTCCGATTTTTGCCAGAATAATCTGATTATAAAAGCTGCATAGATTTTCAAATCCTTTGTAATAAATGGTAAATTCCTCGGTCAGAGGATTATCCTTTCCTTTAAATTTCTTTATATTAGTCAATAAAAGATCAAATAAAATGTGTGTTCCAGTTTCGTGACAAATAAATTGGATAAACCAGTCGATATCTGAACCGTAATAAAACCAGTTTTTTTCATAACCAAGGGAATTTGCAGTTGATCCGTTTTTGATTCCCGTTCCTAAAATAATTTTGTAGAAAGGATATTTAAATTCAATTCCAGTAAATTTTTCCCAAAGTTGAATAAAATCGTATTTTGATAATTGTTCATTTAAAATTTGAACTTTATTTTCTACTTTTTCCTTTTCAATTTGCCAAACATCTGAAATAAAAGTGTCATAATTGTTCAGATATATATCAGAAATTCTTCTGATTTCATATTTATAATCAAACAAATCGGGTTTTAATTTATATCCTGTCCAATCTTTTAAATTATTTAGATAAATTTTATAATGCTCGTTGAATTTCTTAAAAGATTTTTGTTCGATAGATTCATTAAGTAATTGGAAATATTTTGAAATCTCGGATTTGTTTTCCAGATTTATATAATTTGGGAAAAAAACAAATATAATTGTAAACTTACCCAAAAATCCGTCTCCCCATTTAATCAGATTCTTATTTTGTGTAAGAAATTCCAAATCGTCGCGGAGAATGGTTTTTTTATATAATTTTGAATATTCACTATCAAAACCGATTTTCGCAACACCCAAAAGATGACCATTATAATTCGGGAAAATCTCGCTGGTTATGATAATTTCTTTTTTCATAGTTTCCAACTTAAATCGTTGCAGTCATTAGCAAGGTTTAACTCAAACCTCTGGTTTGAAATTACTACAAAGCAGGAGCTTTGTGTTACTTTAATAATACACATTTCTTTGATACAACCGTTCGATCATCAACTTTCAATTTATAAAAATATATTCCTGATGAGGCAGGTTGATTATTGTTGTCTGTTCCATTCCAAACCACACTTCTCGTTCCTCCCGATAAATCGGGATTTGGGAATGCTATGAGTGTCTTCACTTTTTGACCTTTTAAATTATAGATTACTATTTCAGTGTCTTCGGTGTTTTCGGTGGTTAATTCAAACGAAATAGTTGTACTCGGATTGAACGGATTGGGATAATTTGAAAGTGTAAGTTTATTCGCAGGGACATCATCGTTTTCTGTACTAACCCCATTATTAAAAGTAACTAACATCGAATCGGCTGTTGCATTCAAGGAAGCATCTCTGGCAATAACTTTGAAATAATAATCACCATCAGGGAATTGAGTCGAATCAAATATCTCATCTGCATCATCTTCCGTGATCAGCGAATCACCATTGGAATTAGTAATGATGTGGTAATATTCCCGGTCATCATAATTCCCAATAGAATAGCAGGTTGCGTCGCGGGAATAGATGGTGTAAAGAACGATATCAGTCCAATAATTGGAAAAGTATGTATCTATCGGCATATCAAAAGCAAAGGAGAATTGCTGGTAAACTGTGGAATCAGGATCATCGATTGGATGAAGCGAGAAACTGATATCCCATACATCTATTCGCCAATCTGAATTTTCAAT
>JAIORR010000258.1 GCA_021108055.1 Candidatus Cloacimonadota bacterium | reverse complement strand
ACTACTCTGTCATCAAGGGGTTTTAGTTTCATATTTTCCTCCACTTTTTTATTTTACAAATTAATCTAAATTTCAGATTTAGCAAACCCTTTTTTAGAGTGCCAGCTTTTTGCGTCAAGGGAAAAATTTACAGTTATTTTTTACAAGTCTTCTTCAGGCTTTCAACTATTTTTTCCAGCCCGATAAGTTCCTGCTCGCCGCTTTTCATATCTTTCAGGATTATCTTGTTCCGGGCAAGCTCATCATCTCCCAGAATCAAAGCAAAACGTACTTGAAGTTTATTTGCTGTTTTCATTTGAGATTTTATCGAGTTCTTAGCAGGATCATATTCAGCAGAGACGCCAGCAATACGCAAATCGAGAAGAAGTTTACCAGCAACATCTTTTACTTTTTCCCCCAGGGTTACCAGATAGATATCCGGAATCTGCTTTTCTCCGAAAGTTACTCCTTCTGTTTCCATCGACAACATCAATCTTTCAAATCCACCGGCATATCCGATCCCGGGTACATCCTTCCCGCCAAATTGTCCGATCAGATCATTATACCTGCCTCCACCGATGAGTGTATCCTGAGTTCCAAGGTTCTTATCTACGAATTCGAAAGCTGTTTTATTATAATAGTCCAGTCCCCGCACGATCTTTGGATTAATTGTAAAAGGTATTTTCATGATTTTCAAATTTCTTTGAACTTCCAAAAAATGCTCTTTGCATTCCTCATCGAGATAATCCAGCATAGAAGGTGCATTTTGTGCAATTTTTTTGCATTCCGGAACTTTGCAGTCCAGCAGTCTTTTCGGATTCTTGTTTATCCGATCTCGGCAATCCGAACAGAGTTCCTGTATAAAAGGCGTGAAATATTTTACCAGGATTTTATCATAATTCCCCGTACAATTAGTGCAGCCGATGCTGTTAATTTCCAGTTCGAAATTACTCAATCCCAATTTTTTGAGGAAAACATACCCCATAGCTATTACTTCCGCATCAATGTAAGGATCATCACTACTGATATTTTCCACTCCATACTGATAGAACTGCCGGAACCTTCCTTTCTGAGGTCGATCGTAGCGGAACATCGGACCAAGATAATAGAGCTTGGAAGAGTTATCTTTCATTCCCAGGTTATTTTCCACGAAAGAGCGAACCACAGGTGCAGTTCCTTCGGGACGCAAAGCAAACTCCCGCCCTTTTTTATCTTTGAATTTATACATCTCTTTTTGAACAATATCCGAACTGTTTCCCACACTGCGTTCAAAAAGTTCTCTCTTTTCAAAGATAGGAGTTACGATTTCTTGATAATTAAAAGAACGTGCGATTTTTCTAAAAACCACAGTAATATATTGCCATTTGTAACTATCTTCCGGCAGGATGTCGAACGTTCCCCTGGGAATCTGATATTTAACAGCCATAATTATTTATCCCTTTTTTATCCCTGTGTAGTCCCAACGAAGACGGAACAGCAGGGTGAGTTCTTCTTTTACCTTATTAAAAAAGTGTGCACCTGCAATCGATACCTATTCCAAAAAAATCAATAACAGCCAGCTCAAACCAGGTTGACCGGCGGCACATCATGAGATCTGCTTATTGCTGCTTCCTTCCGAATCTGACAAAGTTCACAGCTCACAATTGCGTCGGGCTTGATTCTCAACACCGCTTACTATTTCTCAATCCGAAAATCAGTGATCTCCTGCAGGAATTCAGCCCCGCTATAGCGGATTGCGGGTTACAGGGCACCGCTGACTCCCCACCTAGCACACAATTAAGCATAGTTTTTTTAAGGGTTTTTTATGTCAAGTTTTGCCACAGTTTCTATGTAATATGCCCCATCTTTTTATCTATCAATAAGTTGAGTTATTCACACGCGGGAATAATAATAAAATTTATGTAATCCTTTGATCTATATAGAAATATCAGATTTATCCAAAACCATCCACAAGTTATCCACTTGTTATACACACAGACTACATTCACTTATTTGTTTAATTTTGGTATAGTTACAAAATTGATTCTCTTGAAATAAAAAAAAGTAAAAATAATTCTGATTTATATTGTGGATAAACTAAGAAATCACTGAAGAAAATTTTCCAGAAATTCCTGCCAGTTTGTTTCAGAGAATTCCAATTTCAGATATTCTTCCAAACGGTTTTCATAATAAATTTGTGTTTCATCATCTGGAAACCAGATCAAGCCGGTTCCAACATAATCCGATGTATATCCGGTCGGATAATCATCCGTATTCTGGAAGATATAACAGGTTTCTATTGCATTCAGGATATCATTTGAAATTGTACTAAGAGAATCATTTTCCGTATTGTTATAGACATTTGCAAAAAACTCTTTGATATCAACATCCACAGGCTGACTAACCCATGAATCATTAAATTCTATACAATCCTGACGGCTCTCAATAAAGATTTCATCGGAAGCATGTATTGCCCATTGCGAAGTAAACTCGCTGAGTTTATTTAGAAGTTGTGGAAATTTTGTTGTTTTAAGCACTGAACAGGAAATTTCATCATCATGATCTTCTAAAAAAAAGTAATATTCATGAAAATTGAATCCAATTCCCACTGCGGTATTTTCCACTCCGGAAAAATTTTCCCAATTCGACAAAATTTTTTCATAAGGAAAGCCCTCTGAATCTATCCCATCTTCTGCACCAATAATGAAATCCGTATAATTATAAATTTCTGCTGCCACTTCTATTGTCTGCATATTACAGGCGTCGAAGACAAGTATATCAAGATGTGCATTGATATTTTTAACAGCATTATTCAGGTCACCGTCTGCGATACTGATATAATCCTGACTTTCTTCATCCGGGCAGAAGCAGGGATCGAGCGTTCTATTCATGGGATACCAGCCATTGCCGTGTGACCAGAGGAAAAGAACATTTTTGTCTGCCGGATATTTATTAAATCCCCAGTTTGCAAAATCTGTGATCGAGTGCCAATCTCCACTGTTGATCTCACCAAGATACGAAACATGCTTCTTCTCGCCGGGATAAATATGATATCTATATGTTCCGGTTATTTCATTATCTTCACTATGATCTATCTGTACGATTACATTGATATCATCAGAAAAAGTTGCTGTCAGCATTTCAGCTATATCATCCGAAGCTGCATTATTCAACCCGTTATCTGCTGCCATATAGATAAGGATAGTCCACTTTTTATCATTGGAACTACTGCACCCGATAAGTGCTATTAATGCTATGGATATTAACAGGGTTTTTTTCATGTTTTTAAATCTGTTCGGCTTATATAATTCTTCTAATTACGGGCATATTCTTTTGCTTCTTCGATACCTTTCAGAACTCTGATGCCGCCCTGACTTAATGCTTCCATCTCTTTCTCACCCGGAATTATGTGTATTTCTCCCAGGAAGGATATCCTTTTGGAAATATTCTCTACAACATACGGATTATAAGCCAGTCCGCCAGTCAGGAAAATAGCATCGATCTTACCTTCCAGGACAGTTGCGCAAGCACCTACTTCTTTTGCGATCTGGTAGAGCATTGCATCGAAAATAAGTTTGGCTTTTTCATCACCTTCATTGATTTTGTTTACGATCACTCTGCCGTCATCCGTTCCCAGATATGATATTAATCCACCGGTTTTTGTGAACATACCCATCATTTCTTTATGTGAATATTTACCGGAAAAAGCCATCTCCAGCAAGTCACCGATTGGAAGTGCTCCTGCTCTTTGAGGAGAGAAAGGTCCCATTCCCAGCACAGCATTATTTACATCAATTATTTTACCCTGTTTAATGGCAGCCACACTGATACCGCCGCCCATATGAACACCGATCATATTCGATTCTGCGAATTTTTTCTCGAGTTTCCTGCCTACCAAGATCCCGCAATAACGTATATTCAAAGCATGTAGAAGCGATTTTCTTTCGATTTCGGGACACCCTGAGATGCGAGCAATTTCAGGAAATTCGTCAACTGTAACGGGATCAACGATATAGGAAGGAATACCAAGTTCATCTGCTATCGATCTGGCAATAAATGCTCCAAGATTCGAAGCATGTATTCTTCCCCATAATTCCGGATTTTGTAAATCATCCAGCATGGTTTCATTTATCTTGTATGTCCCGCTGGAAAGTGATTTCACCAATCCACCTCTTCCAACCACAGCTTCCAGTGTTTCGGGAGCTATATTGTTTTCCTTCATTGCATCAAGAACCAGTTCTTTTCGAAATTCATATTGCTCAATGATCCCATCGAATTTAGACAGTTCGTCTGCATCATGACGAAGAGTCTTGGTAAACAACACTTTATCATCATCGTAAACTGCTATTTTTGTGGAAGTTGAACCTGGATTTATTGCAAGAACGCGATAGTTCATAATAATTCCTCCAATTATTTTTTTTGAACAATCATTTTTATCTAAAATAACACGTCAAATTTTTTTTGAAATCCTTTTCTTTTCAGTGTTTTCATCACTACGAAATTCATCGGAATCTGAAAGAAAAAAAGTTGATTTGAGACGGTTTAAAATCCATTGACACAAAAAACGCAAATCAAATAAATGTCCACGGAGTAAGGCATGAACATAATAAACAATAAGACCGGTTGGATAGAAGTTATTTGTGGAAGTATGTTCAGTGGAAAGACAGAAGAACTAATCAGAAGGGTACATCGAGCTGAATATGCCCGCCAGAAAATACAGGTCTTTAAACCTAAAATAGATAACCGTTACGAGAAAGATCACATCGTTTCTCACAGCAAGATGAAAACGCCTTCTTTAATTGTCGAAACTGCAAATAATATCCATGATCAGGTGAAATATGATACCGAAGTTGTTGCCATAGACGAAGTTCAATTCTTTGATGATAAGATAGTGGAAATATGCAATAAATTAGCTGATAATGGTAAACGTGTAATAGTTGCCGGATTAGATCAGGATTATCGGGGAAAACCTTTTGGTCCAATGCCTGAGCTTCTCGCTGTTGCCGAATATGTGTCCAAGCTCAATGCTATCTGTGTGAAATGCGGCAACCCTGCAAATCGGACCCAGCGTTTAACAAAAAATAAAGACACCATTGTTGTCGGTGCAACCGATATTTATGAAGCACGCTGCCGAAACTGTCATGAGGTTTTATCATAATGTATTCTTTACACTACCTGATAATTCAAGCCATCGACATTTATTCGATAATTATCGTGATACGCGTAATTTTATCATGGATATCGATCAACCACAATAGCAACTTCTTTAAGATTTATCTTTTCCTGATACAGATCACCGAGCCGGTACTTGGCAGAGTTCGTCATTTGTTGCATAATTTGATGCCGAATATGATGATAGATTTTTCCCCATTTATTGTAATAATTCTCTTAAATATTATCAAGAATTTTTTCATCGGAGTTTTGCATGCATAAAAAAATAGCAAAAGCAACAAACGCGATAAAAGAAAAAATAGATTTCAATCCGGAGGTTGGAATAATCCTGGGAACAGGATTAAATGACATCGCCCGGATAATAGAAGATCCTGTTATAATAGATTATAAAGAGATTCCCGGAATGCTTGTGTCGACTGCTCCTTCTCATAAAGGAAGATTTATTGCAGGTTCTATAGAAAATAAAAAAGTTATCATTATGCAGGGTCGTCTTCATTATTATGAAGGATATTCCATGAAAGAAATAACATTCCCTGTAAGAGTGATGAAAGCACTGGGAATAAAATATCTGATAATCACAAATGCCGCAGGCAGCTTGAACGAAGAACTTCGCCCAGGCAAGATGGTCATCATCTGCGATCATCTTAACCTGATGGGAGATAGCCCTCTTATCGGTGAAAATCCGGATGA
>JAIORR010000206.1 GCA_021108055.1 Candidatus Cloacimonadota bacterium | reverse complement strand
TGCTTTCCATATCCAAAGAGGAAAAGAGAATATCTCTTGGAATCAAACAAATGGAACCAAATCCATGGGTTACAATTGAAGAACGCTATCCAATAAATTCAAAATTGAAAGGAAAAATTAAAAGTATTACTCCTTTCGGTGTATTTGTAGAGATAGAAGAAAATATCGAAGGACTTATTCATATTTCCGATATTTCCTGGACAAAAAGGATCTATCATCCAAAGGAAGTTTTCACAAAAAATCAGGAAGTGGAAGTAAAAATTCTCTCTATAGATAAGACACTGCATCGGGTCGCTTTAGGGATCAAGCAACTTTTTGATGATCCGTGGGAAAACCTTGATGAAAGACTTCCCATTAATACGGAAATTAAAGCACAAGTCGTTAAATTAATAACAAAAGGATTGCTGGTCGATGTGAAAATTGATGAGAATATTGTAGAGGGTTTTGTACCTCTTTCTCATCTGGCTATTCCCGGACTCAGAAAAGCAGGAATGGCTTTTGAGATCGGTGAAGAACTATCCCTTAAGATCATTGAACTCGACTTGGAAAATAGACGTCTGATACTAAGCGTGAAAGCTTATTTCTTTGCAAAAGATGAAAAAGAATTACAGGATTTTATTACTATTCATCAACAGAAACTGGCAGAAAAAATTGACAAAAGAAAAGTAATAAAAGCCAACCTGGTTGAAAATGATGAAATTATAGAGGATAAATCTGAAACAGAAGAAGATGAGAAAGAAGAACCGAAGAAAGAAACTGAATCAATTCCTGAAAAAGAACCTGAAGTGAAAAAACCGGCAGAAAAAGATGAGAAAGAAGAACCGAAGAAAGAAACTGAATCAATTCCTGAAAAAGAACCTGAAGTGAAAAAACCGGAAGAAGAAGAAAAGGTTAAAGAAAAAAAGAAAGATAAAGAACCTGAAAAAGAGAAAACTATAGAAAAGAAATCGGAAAAGAAACAAGATAAAGAAAAGAAAAAAGAAGAATCAACAATAGAAAAAAAAGAGGAATAATTTGTTTTCTTATTTTTTAAAGGCGATCATGGATAAGTAGATCGCCTTTTTATTTGGAGAAAAAATGCAGACAAATACGAATCAGGTTCATAATATTCCGGCTATTCCTATTTTTTTGATAGGTTTTATGGGATCAGGAAAAACTTTTTTAGGAAAACAACTCGCAGAAAAGTTACAGTTTCCGTTTTTTGACGTAGATCTTGAAATAGAAAAGAAATCTAATATGAACGTTAATGATATCTTCCAGCATAAAGGAGAAAAATATTTCAGGGATGTAGAAAGTGGAATATTAATAGATTGGAATAAAAACGGAATAATAGCCACAGGCGGCGGAATAGTAATTTCGAAAATAAACAGAGAATTTCTAACGAAAAAGGAACATAAAGTTCTCTGGCTTAATCCTCCATGGGAAGTGATCAGATCACGGATTATTAATTCATACAGACCGATCGTGTTGGAACGAACCGAAGATGAACTTTTTGAACTTTGGAATAAAAGAACACTACTCTACAAAGAATGTGCTGATATCAGTTGTGATGCAAGAAATCTTGAATGTTTAATAGATGCTGTTTCTAACGATCAATAGAAAAGCCCCGAATTTTCGGGGCTTGATAATGATTCAAGTTATTTATATAAGTACCAATGCGAATGTCCCGATTCCACCAAAGCTATGATGGACAGAAAACTTTAACCGTTCCGAAGGTTAAGAGATATTAGAAATCACATAACCTTCGGAAGGTTATATATCACTATTTTAGGAGGATCATTTTCTTGGTGCTGGTGTATCTGCCATCATTTCTCATTCTGTAAAAATAGATTCCGGAAGCAACAGGTTGATCATTTTCATCGGTGCCGTTCCATACAACTGAATGATTCCCTGCTGACATTTTCTCATTTACCAGTATTTTCACTTTTTGTCCTTTTAGATTATAAATCGTCAACTCTGTGTGCTCCGTGCTCTCTGTGGTTAATGAGAAAGAAATCGTTGTTGTGGGACTGTGACCGGCTCCTGACGGTTTGAATGGATTGGGATAATTTTGTTCGAGCTTTGGTGTAATCAGAGCTATGTTGTTATCTTCAATAGATGTTAATTCTCCTGTCAGGAAATCTATATATCGTCCCATTAAGAAAGCTTTCATATTCAATTCTGCACCATTGGCGAAAGCACCCAATATGGGAGCTGAACAAATTGTTCTGTATGTTTCGGTAAGATTGGATACGGCTCGAATTTTCTGGTCTTCAGATTCCAGGAAAGCAGTTCCTGTAGTTTCACTTAACTCATCAATTTTATAATGAGCATCAGATCCGCCAAAATAATCATAAACTAATCCTGAAGCAAAAGTTTCATCTAACCCTGCTAAAGTAGTTATTCCCTGATTTGCACCGGTATGAACAAAACCGGTTCCAAAATAATCAAAAAACGGGGCTGTATGATGACTAAATGCCACGTCTGCTCCTTCAATATATACAGAGCCGCCACCATTAAAATAGTTTATTAGTTTTTGCTGATCAACGGAACTCACGGTTCCGGGAGCAGTTGTACCTCAACCTACACACCACAGACCAAGTTCCACAAATACAATATCATAAGCAGAAAGATCTTCGGGAAGAGTATTAACAACACCATATTCAATTCCATTTAAATCCAGATTTTCTTTGATACTTTCTTCACATCCCAGATATGCTCCTGTTTCGGGATGATAAAAATGTGAATTAGCATCATTGTTCCAAACTATAACATTTAATTGTGTTTCGGAATTTACTCGCAGATAATGGTAGTTTGAAATATCATTGTCCGGAAATTCATCTCCTGCCAGGATAACCTGTCCATAAAGTCCTGTATTTTCAATTTCAGAAGGTGTCCATGTAAAATCAAAGCTGGCTGTTTCATAAGTTTGAAGTAAAATATCAGATTGAATAGAACCTATTTCCAGACCGCCATGTTTGAATAATTTGACAGTATAATTATTCTGGGCAAGAAGCCCCGAGTTTTTTACAGTAACAGACCAGGTTCCCTGTTGATTCTGTTCAATGAAAGTAGGACCTGCAATTTCCGTAGCTGCCATATCATTATCGAATACAGCTGTGATCATCACATTGTAAATATACCAGTAATCGAAATTAAAGGTGGATGATCCATAACTGCGAAACTGAATTTGAATATCTTCACCTGCAAAATCAGAAAGTGGAAGAACAACTTCTTCACCACCTGCTGAGCCCCAGTTTCCGCCAACCAACTCATATTGCCAGAGTTCATTTGGAATACTGTTAACAATTACTCCAATCGTCATGATCTCGTCCACTGGTGAATAAGAATCTATGAACTGAGTAACAATGAGATCTTCAACGTTAGCCGGTAAAGAGATCACAGGCGAAATAGCAGAAAGGTCATAATTTGTGATCGCTGGTGACCAGGATAACCGCAACGCTCCATTGGAAAACGACCAGTTTGCATCGAGTGACCATCCTGTGGGTGCTGAAGCGAAAGTTTCTTCCCAGTATGTAGCCTGAGCAACCAGGCTTATGGGAAAAAGAACCAGGCACATTAAGAACAATACTACAAGTTTTTTCATTTTACTTTTCCTCATTTTTTTAGTCTTTCCGAAGCTTCAACCATAGGATATCTTCTTACAGAGATTCGGAGAGTTTCTTTGTTTTTTCCCCTGAATGCCGTAAGCGACACATTACTTTTTCACAATTCTTTTTTCTATTTCATCAGAATTTATCTGCCACGTCGCACAAGTCCGCCATTATTTTAGGAGGATCATTTTCTTGGTGCTGGTGTATCTGCCGTCATTTCTCATTCTGTAAAAATAGATTCCGGAAGAAACAGGTTGGTTTTTCTCATCGGTGCCGTTCCATACAACTGAATGATTCCCTGCTGACATTTTTTCATTTACCAGTATTTTCACTATTTGTCCTTTTAGATTATAAATAGTCAACTCTGTGTGCTCCGTGCTCTCTGTGGTTAATGAGAAAGAAATCGTTGTGCTTGGATTGAATGGATTTGGATAATTTCCAAGAAGTTCTGTTTTCATCGGTATCTGAGTATTATCGGCATCAACAAAAAATACATTCGCATTATTAGAAAAATCAGATTCTCCACCATCATATACTGCCGTGATGTTATAAACATAATCACCCGGAATAACATTAGCATCGAGATAAGATAATTCTGTAATATTATCTGCTATCATAGAACCATCGCAATATACCTTGTAATACAAGAAGTCTCTTGTTGTTGGTGCTTCCCATTCTACCAATACGTCCACCATATCAGGATAAACATATGCTGCTTCAGCATTCACAGGTGCAGGCAGAGTATGAGCAGTTATCGAGAAATTACTCGTCCAGATTTCCGTTCCGTCTGTAGCTTCCAGATTGAATAGAATTACATGTCCATCCGGAACAGCAGTATCCACTTCAATTGAGAATGCGCCGTTAATAGTAACAGATTGTCCGGCAGAGATATTTCCAAAATTTTCAAAATCATCTGAAATGGTTATATATGTATCTGTGGAAGATAAAGTTACATCGACGTTATCTGCCTGCAGAGTCCCTGCATTATTCATTGTAATATTAAGCAATACGGCTTCACCGTAATCGAGCAGTCCGTTATTATTTCCGGCAGAATCATCTATAGTATGGTCTTCATAAATTACGTATGCTCCGCCACCACCAATAACTGTGATATCATTATAAATAGTTTCCGTATTAAATCCTGTAACAACAAGTTTGGCATTTCCGATATCAAGAGAATGAGAGATAGTTACATTTCCTGTTTCATCTGTGAAACCTGTGTATGCTACACCATCCTGATAAAGAGAAACTAATGCGCCTTCAACAGGATTCCCGCTTCTGGTTATTATGGTTGAAAAATCAATTCCCGTCATTACGACTTCATTAGAAAGAGAAAGTAAAATTGGAGCAGCAGTTCTAACCTGCAGAGCTGCATCTCCGAAGATGGTCCATGTTTCCATCATCGGTTGGCCACTACCATAATCTTCCATAGTCATCAGGATGGAACTATTGAAGCATAATGCGCCATAAGATGTCTTTTGCACATCGGTACTGATACCGTTTTGTCCTGCGTGTAAACTATAATCATAACCACCGATCAGAAGGTCGTTAAAATAATCCTGTCCTCTCATAGGAGGATCCCAGGATTGATTTATTGTAGAAGCATACATTCCTACTGCGCCGCCATTTACTTTGTGAAGCCAGGCTTCCGCAAAACATTCGGTGGTATGGAATTTGCCGTTAACACAAGCTACGGAAACAATAAACGGAAGCATATCTCCATTTGTAAGGCTATTTATATGGGAATTACTGAAACCGGATGTACTCCAGGATGTTGTAGAACCATGACCACAATAGTTAATAATGCTGGTGCCGGCATTAACTGCATTTGTCACCATTGTTGCATTAGCCGAAGGATCATAGATGGGAGTATAAGTATCATAGGTAAAAGGATCGAGCTTATCATTCCAAATAACATCCATATGTTGATAGTCAGATTCTCCATCATCTCCATAACCTGCTCCCTGGCTGGAAGCAATACCTGTTGCTGCTTCATACCAGCTACCACCAATTTCGGGATCTCTTTCGTAAGTGATGGTTTTATTCACCTGGGTGGTTACATGAGTTGTATTATTTGCACAAAATCTTCCGATTATTATGTCGGGATAAGCATCGGTTCCAACAACACGACCAAGATTTGGATCAGTTGGATATCCGCCACTGGTCGGTCCCTTAATCTCTGCCCAGTCTCCCACAAGCTGAACGTAGAGGATGTCATTATGAGCATTATATT
>JAIORR010000051.1 GCA_021108055.1 Candidatus Cloacimonadota bacterium | reverse complement strand
CAATAATCTCTTTATATTTGTCAAGCTGCTCTTCTTTGTAGTGTGTGCCGGTTTTGTAATCTATTATCAATATCTCTTTATTTTGCGTATTCACCATCATCCGGTCGATGCGGAACTCTTTCCCAAAATTATCGAATACTAAATATTCATTAAAAATCTTATCCCAATTTTCTTTGCTGAAAAACTCGCTATTCTCTCTGATAAAAGCGTTCGTTTTTTCAATAATTTCCTGAATTTTATGACGATGCATCAAACTTCCATATTTCGCGATTGTTCTGTAAAAAGCAACTTTTCTGTTTTGATCATTATCATAATCGATATTAGATAAATAAAAATGAACAATATTCCCGGTAAGAAGGCTTTGATTCTCCAAAAATTCTTTTTTTATCTGATGAAGATTTTCCTGTTCTTTTTCAGAAATATCTTCCCAGTTGAAAAGTTCCATGTATTTTCCTGCAAATGGTAAAGAAGCAGATTTCTGAATTTCTTTGTCGGAAATATCTCTGGTTATTTTTCCATATTCAATTATTTGATGAACATCGGAAATAGATTTCATGTCATCGGAAAACTCATTGAAAACAGTTTTTGTAACATTTTTCAGAACGGAACTTTCATTCTTGATGTCCCCGATAAATTTCTCAAGGTTACCTGTCTTTTTGTAATGCAGATAGATAAAAAGATTGTTCTTTGCCCTGGTAAAAGCCACATAAATATTATTCAACTCTTCACCAGCATTTCTTTTCTCAACTTTTTTAATCAGATCCTTTTTATTGGATTTTTTAAGGATTTTATCGAAATTGTAGGTTAAAGCAAAATCCTCAAGATCGTCAAAATTATCTTCAAAATTGTAATATAATTTCAAACCGGTATAATTTCCACCCGGACGTGAAGTTACATCAAAAAGGGTGAAAACGGTTTCGAACTGCAGTCCTTTGGATTTATGGATCGTGAGTAATTTGATAGCATCGGAATAGGTTTGTCCAAGCTGCGAATATTCATCCTTTTCTTTTAAAGCCCGGCAATAAGATAAAAATCCGGGAAGATCGATGGTGTGCTCATGATCGGTGTTTTCAAACTCGATTGCAATTCCCAGAAATCTATGAATATTCTTCAATTCTATTTCAGATGAAAATAGTTTTGTAAAATTGAATTCTTCAACAATCGTTTTAACGATATTTACAATTGAATTTCTTTTACTTTTGATATTCTGGAGACTATTCAAATAATGCTCATCTGAAGTTTGCTGAAAGAAATCATCAAGATCATCTGCATTTTTGTATATGTTCAGGATTTGTTTTAGTTTTTTGGGATGCATCAACACGATATCTGAACGCAGGGATTTGATCAATTCGATCGGGTCTTCATAAACAATGAATTTCAGAATATGAAGTATCGGCTTTATTGCGTGGTGATCGAACAGCGAACCGGAAGATTCCAATGTGTAGCTTATTCCTGCTTCATCAAGCACAGTTGCCATTTCTTCCAGTTCCTTGTTTTTCCGCATCAGGATAGCAGTATCTTGAAGTGTGATCTTTCCCTCTTTCATTAACGGCAAAAGCGTTTCACTCACGAATTCATGATAGATGTGAACCCGATCCAGCTTTTCTTCCTGAACTCCCTCGATCTTTTCACGATTCCGAAAATGAACTTGAACAAAACCATCCTGCTTTTTGAAACTATCGATATTCGTATAATCCCAATCATTAATAAAATTAAGAAATTCAGAATTAAACAGTCTGTTGATCCGGTTCATCAAGATCGGTTTGCTGCGGTAGGAAGTAGTCAATGAATCTGTTTGCATCTCAAAGTTCAGAAGTTCTTGAAAATCTGCAAGCAATCTGCGTTCACCACCACGCCAGCCGTAGATTGCCTGTTTCTCATCTCCCACGACTATCAATCCGCCATAAGATCTTTGTCCTTCACCGCTCAAAGTTTCATTGATGAGAGGTTGGAATATCTTCCACTGCAGAATGCTGGTATCCTGAAATTCATCGATAAGAATGAAGCGGGTATTGTAGGAAAGCTGTTCATAAAAAATGTTCAGGATGTTGTTATTATCTATGATGGAAAGCTCTTTATCGTACAGATAACGGAAAGTATAGTAGCTGATATCGGAATGAGTAAATATCTTATCTCTGAATTTTATTTTATCATAGATCTTAAGGATTTCTGCAGCGAGAGAAATAATATTAAACTGCTCATTTAAAGCTTTTTCATAAAATAAAAAATCAGCCAATTCGTGTTGCATTTCCTGAAAGATCGGCTTCAATTCCGGATTTCTGATCCTGCCTCCATTCCATAAATTATTATCATTTAGAAGAAGTGTATAATTCTCTTCGATGAAAGCAGTTTCGGTTAACCAGTTGAAAAACCAGTCATGCAGATTATCAACTTCGAGTAAATTAAAATCGATCTGCTCTTTTAATAGTTCATAATAATTTTTCTGGATAAGTTTATCCCAGGTTATTTTGTCATCTTTCTTATCGAGATAGATTTTGATCTCATTTGATAGAAGTTGCAGAAATTCACTTAAAATCTTTTTGTAAGCAAGAAAACATTTCTCTTTCTCTTTTTCAATATTTATTTCGGAAAATTCAGATAGATCGATGAACTCGAACAACCAGCGATAATTGATCACATCTTTAATAAAATTATTGAATTGTTCCAGGTTTCTGCGTTTTGCTTCCAGAAAAACATTTTTATAAAGTTTTAGATTATCATCTTTCAAAATGTGCTGATAAATTTCGGGGAGATATTCATCATTGATGTTATTATCGATCTGATAATTCACGATGTTATGAAAAGGTGCAATAATTCCGCTGAAAACTGCATTGATGAATGAATCTATGGTGTTGATGTTCACTTCCGATTTATCGGTGAGCATCTTTTGAAAAGTGCATTTCAGGAATTCAATATCTTTCGCATCGAATTTTAATTCAGGATTGATCGTTTTCAATCCCTTGATAATTTCTTGCGCTTCTTCGGTATTATGAACGATGTTTTGCAGGTGTTCGAAAATTCGTTCCCTGATCTCGGCAGTTGCTTTCTTGGTGAAAGTGATAACCAGAATTTCCTTGAAATCCACTCTCTGCGAAAGCAGAAGGTTAATGAATTCCAGAGAAAGCCGATAAGTTTTTCCGGTTCCTGCACTGGCTCGAATGATCGTTGGCTTCATACTTAATCCTTAATCTCGTCAATCAACATTCTTTTCAATAATATGTAAATATTCAACTGTCGAATCTGCTTTATGATTTCTGTTCTCGGTTCTGTCTGCCTTAAAACGTTGATATTCTTTCTTAATAGTATTATAATTCCCGTGTTTGCTCATAATCTTTTTTACTTCAGATTCCGTCATCAAACCTTCATTATTATAGCTGAGAAAAATATATTTGAATTTTGCGTTTTTGATCAAATTTTCAAATTCATTTGCTACAGAAGTTTTGCTGCAATATTTCGATCGTTTATATTTTCTTAAACCTGTTTTTCCTGTTGGAATAAAGCTGTCATATTTAGCGATAGTATTTAGTATATGATAATTAGCTCCATATTGTCTTGCATTGTAGGGTGGATCGAGATACAAAATATCACCTTCGATTCTTTTTATAAGTTCGTTACTGTCTTCGTTATAAACTTCATGTTTATTATCAGATATATCAAAAAGAGCAGGTTCCAAAATTAAACTTTTTTGAGCTGATTTTTTTAGCTTTTTCAGAAAGGCTCCATAAACAGAAGCTGTGTTCGCTAATTTGTCCGCAGTTTCAAGTAAGGAAGCTATTAAAAAGTAATACATATCGGAATTAATTTCTTTTTTTGATTTCCATTCTTCAATTTTTTGACGAATTGCATCAATTTTTTTTCCGTTTTTATTGCTGAAATATTGCCGTCCGCTTCCACTTCCAAGACAATAATTATTATAGATAAATCCTTCGACCTCATCAAGATCATTTAGATAATTAATATTTTCCTGATAATTTAAAGGATTATGATTTCCAATATAATTACGAATAAGAACATAACTGTAATATTCAAAATCGTTACTGATAACCTGTTTGACTTTTGATTTGAATTTACGACCGATTATTCCCGTTCCTGCAAAAATATCACAAAATATTTTATCTGACAGATCATTACCGACAATTGATTTTATTGCATCTTCGATAAATGAAGAAAGTTTATTTTTAGATCCGATGTAGTTCATAATTAATCTTCTATTCTACTTTGCCCTAAAAATTCCGAATGATATTTGAAAGTTGTTGCATCTACAATTAAACCGTGTGTTGCAGCCATATTATCACCTTTCCAGCCAGATGATGTCCGAATAAACAATATCATCTCCGAACTTAATTTTACATAAATTTGCTTTATCAAATTTTTCAATATAAGCATCGATAGCTTTTTTTAACAAAAAGATTTCTGCTTTCAGTTTCCAATGATCGTGGCAGATGCTGTCATATAGAACTATGAAAAGCCTGTTTTTTAAATGTTTTCTACCCTCCTGACTTTGATTGATATACAACCATTTTATCATTTCGATTTTATTTTTTTTTGCATATTCAATCGGCTTGCCGAATCCTTTTGGGAAAATCGATGTTTTATGATCAAATGGGATATTATTTATTTTAAAATCTACTAATTTATCATAACGATTTATGTTTGGAACAACGATTTTATGTATTGAAAAAATATATTCAACACCCATCGCACTCCAAAAATTATACCATCTGTTTAAAGCATAATTTTGCAAGTTAACATCAAAGTGTTTGATCTGTTCTAATAAACTGCTGAATGTTTTTGTATTATATATGAAATTTGTCGATTCATCCCACTCATTACTTTGCTTTCTTCCCCATTTATATTTATATGTCCATCTCTTTTTGAGAGCATTTTCCAAAATTTCCAGGTTCATTAAAATACCTTTTTATCCATGAAAATAAAAAAATAATAATTTCTTTTCAATTCTCTATATTTCCGGATTCCAGCTTCATTTTCAGGTCACGGCGTGTGATCTCGATATCTTCATATTCATCTTTCGATCCTGCCAAATAAAACCCGTTTTCCAGAATGCTTTGAACGACCTCTGTTATTGCTTCTTTCAGGTCGATCGGTTTAGTTAATATCGATAGTTTTTTCTCCTCAATAAAGAACAGATAGGAGTTAAGTTTATTTTCTAATTCCGGTGATTCGATAAGATAGTTTATCGATTCATAGAATTGTAATTGCTCATTATATTTTTTGATTTTTTTATTATTACTACTTCCGGTTTTGTAGTCGAAAATATACAATTCATCATCGGCTGTATGGATGCGAAGGTCCGGTCTGCCGCGCAAGGAAATTTCGATCTCATCCAGATCAAAGAATTTCTTCTGCGTTACTTTTCCGGTTTCAGGAAATACGGAAATATTTTTATCTGTTAATTGCAGATCATTGTGAAGCCGGTAGAAGAAATTTGCAATTCCGTCTTTCAGGATCGGGATGAAGATATTCCTGAAATAATTTTCAGAGTAATTATGTGGTGAAAGATATTTAAGCTTTTTATTGTATTTCAGGAAGTGTTCAATAGACTGCTCAATATAGTTTTTCGTATTATACATAAAATTATGATGGATCGTGTTGCCATGATAAACCTCTATCAAACGATTCCAGATGAGAGCAAAGATACTGTGCGATATCGTGCCGATCAATTTACTGCTGAAGTCGTTCATAATCTGCGGATTACGAGCTTTGAAACCTGCAATATATTCAATGTAATACTCGAATGGATTTTTCTTCAGCTTATCCCATTTATAAAAACTGAGAGCTAATGTTTTATCAGGGAAATCGCTTTGCTCATGCGGGATTGTAAAGAA
>JAIORR010000094.1 GCA_021108055.1 Candidatus Cloacimonadota bacterium | reverse complement strand
TTTAATTTCTTTTTTCACATTGTCTGTGTCCGTCTGTGTTAGTCTGTGGCAGAGAAATCAAAAAAACTTTGCAGCAAGGTTTGCCAGAGCCGATCTCTCACCTTTTTCCAACGTAATATGTCCGCAGATAGCTTCTTTCTTAAATTTCTCTACGGCAATACTCAGTCCGTTACTTTCAGAATCCAGGTAGGGAATGTCGATCTGGTACGGATCGCCGGTAAGCACGACCTTTGTGCCTTCTCCTGCTCTGGTGATGATAGTCTTCATCTCATGCGGAGTAAGATTCTGTGATTCATCGATAATTATATATTGATCCGGCAGGCTTCTTCCACGAATATATGTGAGAGGTTCCAGTTCGATAAAACCGAAATCGAGGTAATCCTTTAAAGACGGTTCTTTTTTCCCGAAGATTTTTCCATTATCATTATCTTCTTTTTCATTTCTTCCGGAAAGAAGAATATCCATATTATCATAGATCGGCTGCATCCACGGGTTCAGTTTTTCCGATTTAGTTCCAGGAAGGAATCCGATGTCTTTTCCGAGAGGAGAAACCGGACGTGATACAACCAGCCGTGAATAATTGTTGCTTTCTACAACCTGGTTCAAACCGGCAGCAAGAGCTATCAGTGTTTTTCCTGTTCCTGCCTTTCCAACCAGGCTCACCAGTTTCACTTCCGGATCCATCAGAAGGTCAAAAGCCATCGTTTGTTCGATGTTCCTGGCAACGATCCCGAATATTTTCTGCCCTTTGTAATATTTCAGCGGATAGATCGAATTATTTTCATGTGAATAACGGGCAATAACACCTTTTTCATCTTCTTCATTTTTACAGAACATCACGAATTGATTTGGATATATCTCACCAAAATCATTAATAATAAATTCTTTTTCTTCGAAATCTTTCATTGTATCATCATCGACGAGAATTTTCAGATAACCGCTGTAAAGTTCCTGGAAATTAATCTTATCTGTTTCATAATTTGCAGCTTTCAATCCCACAGCATCTGCTTTAATACGCACATTTGCATCTTTTGAAACCAGGATAACAGGTATATCGGGATTCTTATTTTTTACATACATTGCCGTACCGATTATCAGGTTATCATTTGAATCTGTTATCAATATGTCACTTGCCGTATCCGAAACCTTCCGGCTTAAAATTACCTGGATTGTTCCGCCTTTTTCGGTTTTAACTCCCTTTTTCAGGCTTCCTTTTTCACGAAGATCATCTAAGTAACGTCCGATCTGCCTGGCATTTCTTCCTTTCTCGTCCACACTTCTCTTGAAATTATCAACTTCCTCGATTACCGTTATCGGAATAACTACACGATTATCTTCGAATGAAAACATCGCTTGCGGATTGTGTATTAGAACGTTAGTATCTAATACAAAGATTTTTTCCTTTTTCTGCATTTAATCTCCCAAATCTATTTCGATGCTGTGATGCACCGTTATTTGACTTTTTTCTAAATGAAAATTTCACGTTTAGCTGTCAAATAAAATTGTGACTAAGCATCATCCTAAATATTTTAATATCATTTTATTCTTTTTATATTTTAAAGATAGCAAGAAAAATTTTTACCATAAGGTTAACAAGTATTTATCTTCATTTCTTTTGTATCGGCAAAAGAAATCTGTCAGGTCGGCAGAGTTGATTTTAGAAGCAGGACAGGTTTCGCAAAGAATCTTCCCTACTAAATCTATGGCGGATAAGAAATTCTCTGTGAATATGAATTACAAAAAATCGATTATTTATACTTTTCAAGATAATAAGGCGCAACAGTATTATCTGTATCCAGAATAAGAATAGATTTAAAGATAGAACGACTTTCTACCATTTCTCCACTTAAGAAAAGATTTTCTGCAAGTTCCTGTAAAAAAGTGGTTGAAGTTGGAAATATCTCCAGCATCTTTCTATCCACTTTAATTGCCAGTTCATATTTTGCCAGCATTTTCAGTGCGGTTGAATATCTCAAGTTTGCATAGAAATTGTAATAATCTATTTTGATGATCTTTGCCGATTGTTCTTCTACTTTTTCCCATTTTTCCTGAATAACATAAACAAGATTTATCGTATTCAAAACTTCAACAGAATATACGGAAATTGTCAGAGCTTCCTGCAGATGTTCAAGTGAATTCGCATAATTCCCGTTCAAATAGTACAACCAGCCAAGCCGGTAATTTATTGTATAAGTATTTTGATAAGAGCTATACACATCTTTTAAGTCATTTATTGCTTTTTCGTATTTTTCTTTTGCTTCGTGTTTATAAGAATCTGAATATGCATTTCTTATCTCATCAAATGTAAGGTCTTCTGCAAACACTATATTTATTACAAACAGGAGTGCAATTATTAATATTTTCTTTTTCATTATTATCTCCTTTTTTATTTCAGATATTTTTTTATGTTTCTCATCTCATATTCTTAAAAACTATAATACAAACTCAATAAATGCGAACTGATTTCGTAACTACTACTTTTTTCTTCATATTCATTGAATTTGTATTCATAAGAAATACTCCAATTCCTATAATACGGATATATAATTACACCTGCATTTCCACTGGATTTAAATTTATCCGGAGATACATTCAAATATGTATTATCAAAGGTTTGAAGCAAGTTCTTACTTCCTGCAGAATATCCGCAGAATATACCAAAATAATCCCAATAATATGTGGCAGTTACACTGGAATAGATCCTGATATCATCATCAAATATTTTTGAATCGAATATCTTGTATATGCCGAAATCCGCATTTAAAAGTAATCTATCCTTTATATAAATAGCGCTATTATAAAACTGGAAAGTACTCATTTTTTCTTTGCCGGTTTCCATTAAAAAAGTATTCATTGTAATAACTTCGGTAGTAACTACACTATCCGGTACGGGATTGAATAATGTATCTATCAGAGTTGTAAAAACTACCGTATCTATAATAGTTTCGGGAACTTCTACAGCAAGATCATAATTCATAAAAGTAAAAGAAATATCCGAATGGAATACAAAATTGCCAAATTTATATTCGTTACCGGAACCTATCATAATCGCTGAATTTAAATAACTGTCTTGCAACCAGCAGTATTTGAATTTAATTTCCGAAGAGAATTTCTTTGATAAATCTCTTTTATAAGCAAAATATATTTCATTTTGGATTATATCTTTAATATCGTAATTAAATGTATCGATAACTACAGATTCATAGGTATATGTAGTATTATTAATTACTGTTGAATCGGGAAAATTATAATATACGGAATCGATAGCTTCTGTAAAGCAATCGAGATTGTAAATTTGAAAAAGATCTTTTTTCCCATTTGTTTTCTGATTTCCAAATAAGATTGTGAAAGTACTTTCTTCGTTTTTATAATCCAATTTTATACTCTCATAATTTCCATTTTTATAAAACTCACTTCCAATATAATCATAATACATAAAATTTGTTTCTATGTTTGTTTTCATTTTAGAAAACAGCATTATCGGAAACATCAATATTATTATGAATAATGCGGATTTCATTTCCCACCATTTGAATTCATTACGAATTTGTATTCATTCTCTAAAGATTTAACGGTGATCTCTTTGAAACCTTTAATTTTATCGAAGATCAATTTTGTTTGAATTTTTTCTTTTTCTATTATTCCTTCCATTTCATAATCGTTTAAAATCTTATATTTTCCTTTAACATTTTTTGCATTATGTTTAAAAGATTTTAGGAAAAGCTGGAAACCTGCATTTGAAATAAATAAATTATCCGGCAGATTTTCTTCCCACATTAATCCTGATTCATCTGATAATGGCATTTTGGGAATTGCATAAAAGAAATTCTTTAATAACGAATTCTTCTTACCCGAGAAACTATAAAGTACAAACTTATTATTCTCGATACCAAAATAGAGCTTATCTTCCGTTCCGTCCAAATTGAAGAAAGATGATCCATCTACATCCATACAAACTTTAATTTTAATATCTTTGATCTTTTTATTATTTTTATAGAAAGCATAAGAAAATTCGTCATCTAATATGAATTGTAATATTCTGGCTTTTTTTCTTGATTTTTCAACAGGTTCGATCTTCATATTTTTTCTTAGTTCTTTAAATTCAAGACATTGCATTTTATTATTTTTACAATTATTTAAGAAAAATTTAACAGTTTCCGAACCGAGTTTCGGTAAATATTGAACCTGCATATGAATATGAGGTTGAGGTGAATATCCCGAATTCCCGCATAAACCCAGAACTTCTCCGAATTTCACATAATCACCTTTTTTTACTTTTAGAGACCGGTATTGAAAATGCGATATTTCTGCATAATATCCGAAATCCGAGTAAATTATTATATAATTTCCCCAATTATTTTTTTCATTAACAATTCCTACAGGATTATCTTTTATTAAATCATAAGCATCGACAACTTTTCCATTAACCGGAGAAAGTACAGGTTTTTCATAACAATAATAATCTTCCAGTCTCAAACCTTTTTTTTGGAATGTTTTATCTTCATCATCTGTAATCACAAAATCGTAAGCATATTTCCAGTGACCTTTGTGCGTCCATTTATCGTTAAAAGCTTGATAAACAGTCCACTTACCGGAAAAAGGCAGAAATGGTTGAGGTGATATATAATCAAAACGTTTCGTAAAATTCAGGAAATTGGAAAGTGATTTTTCAGGAGATTCTTTTATATATAGATTAATTCTGGGATAGCCTACATTCCTTAAAACATATAAAAATAAAAGTACAACCAGATTGAAAGGTAAAGTAAAAATCGGGATTCCGAAAGTTGACCAGAAAACAGTGACAGCATCCAATATAAATACTGAAACAATTACAGCAACAAAAGCAAGAGTATAGCTTCTTTTAGACGGTATTAAAAATATCCCTCCAACAGCAATCCCAATTAAAATGAAATTAAATGTAGAAATATCTGCATAGGCTTGTGCGTAGCTTCCTTTTAGAAGTGCTAAAATCGAAACTCCCAAATAATAAGAACAAACCGCTATAAAAAAACTGATTCTCGAATAAAATAAAATCGCCAATAAAACCAGGATCCCAATTATGTCATAAGGTGAAAACAGTAGAACTCCAAATGCTCTCAATAAACCGTGAATTGATGCCGGAAGAAAAGTGAGATTAAGCATTTCGTGCCGATAAAAAGAATCTACAAACAATGCAGAATATTTTACGGAAGCAAGATAAATAATAGTACTTACAATCGTGAAAGGAATATTTAAAACCGGAAGTCTGAAATAATAATTAAATAGAGAAAATAAAGTATAACTGAGCAAAACAGTTAATACAGATGTTCCAATTGCAAGTAATATCGAAAGAAAAGAAATCTTAAAAAGAAAGCCTATAGAAAACCCCACCAAAAGAGAATTGTATGTATAGATCGTGTGCACAACATCATCCTTTTTAATTCCAATAAACCTGGCAAAAATAAAGGTGGTCAACCACGAAATAATTCCAAGAATCGTAATATTCGGATTGAATAAAGTTGCACAAAGAAGGATAAGCCCAACAATTTTACTTTTCATAAAAAGCAATGTTGAAAAGCTGTACAGAAGATTATCCGTAAAGTGTAAGATGTGTTTTTTCATTTCAACTCATCCCCTGTAGAAATATTCAGCGAGCTGAATTTCACAGGGTGAACTGCTGCCTGCACCGCCTTAGTTTCATCGAAGGCGTGCCCTTTTCTTTTGAAGTCATCCCTCTTTTTTAAAGAGAGGGACTGAGGGTGAGTTCGATATTTAATATTCATTTTCAGTGCCTTTAGTGTTACGCCAAAGGTTTACCAGCAAACCAAAGGCTTGTAAACCTTTGGCTGGCGTATAAATCTTGGTGTGTAATATTCTTATCCGCACAAATCCGC
>JAIORR010000128.1 GCA_021108055.1 Candidatus Cloacimonadota bacterium | reverse complement strand
CCGATAAATTCACGCAATACGGAATCAGGCGGAACAGGAGAGTCATCTTCAACAGGTTCAACTGCTTTTAGAACATTATAAACACGTGAAGCTCGCCTGTAAGCATCTTCTTTCAACGGATCGTTTTTATATTCGTTATTCCATTTTTTAAAATCATTAATTAATTTAGCTTTATACAGCGGTATCTCATAAGGCATACTGCTGTTAATAATATAATCTGCTGTGTTAAGATATGGAATTATATGGCGTGTTTCACTGGAACGTACATAATGCCAGTGCTGTAGTGTTTGCCTGGGATTATAGGCACGTTGAACAGAATCTCGCAGCATACGCCGGATCATCCTGATATCTGTCCAGCGAATGAAACGTCCATTTGGAGCTTTCATCTGCAGAAGCGGCTCCAGGTAAACTTTGAACTTAGATTCATCGGTGATACCTTCACTCATTCCAGGATAAAGACCGTGCAGGCTGTCTATGAGCAGAATTTCGTTCTTCTTCAGTTTTATCGAAGTTCTATTCAGGTAACGTGTACCGGTTTTGAAATCGTAATATGGGATCTTAACTTCTCTTCCTTCGCAAAGTTTTTTTATGTGTTCATTTATCATTGAAAGGTCTAGTGCCTGCGGAGTTTCAAAATCATAATCTCCAAATTCATCTCTGGGATGCATTTCCAGGTTAAAGAAATAATTATCTACCACAAATGCTTTGAATTTCAGTCCTATTTTATTCAGATGCTGTTCCAGTTTGATGGTAGTAGTAGTTTTACCTGACGAAGAAGGTCCGCAGATAAAGACCATCTTCAAGTCTTTTGCTCGTTCTGTGATGAGCTCGGCAGCAGTAGTCACATCGTCTTCATAGGCAGCTTCGCATTCGTGAACAATATGAGAAAATTCTCCTTTTCTGATACGTTCATTAAGTGCTTCAATCGAATATAGATCATGTAAAATTGCCCAGTTAAGAATATGCCACAATTTAGACCACGGGATATTTCTGGACGGTTCAGGATCTTTTTTTAGTCTTTCTTTTCTACGTTGGTTGTTTTCATTTCTGTACAGGATATATGCTTTGGCAACCTTTGAATGACCGCTTTTTATCAGAACTTTTTCAACAATATCCTGAATCTCTTCGATGTGTGGTTTATACTCTTTTTGGAACGTATTATTAAGAACTTCGATAACTTTGTTCGTAAGGTTATCAGCAATTTTTTTATCTCTTCCGCCAACGGCAACAGCAGCGCGATAAATGGCATTTGCAATCCGGTCTTTTTTGAATGGGACAATAGCTCCGCTACGTTTGGTCACATGTGTTAATTTACTCATTCTTTCCTCACAAAAAAGTTTTCAGCGAACCACCTCTACCTTGTATTTCATCACGATATCTTTTTTAAAATCCAGAATAACTTCGTCGTAATAACGGTTTTTACGTTTTTTTACATAACGTTTATAAAAGAAGTAAGTTTCAGTGGAATCGCTGGTTGCTTCGATTTTAAAAGGTTCTCCCATATCCAGTTCCAACATGGCAGGAAGAACTTCTTCTTTTGGTTTTTTCAGGAGTTTCTTACAGCCGCTGATAAGTTTTCCCTTTCTCTGGTTAACATCCCCGATGTTCATAACACAGGAAATGAGTATAAAGAATAAAAGAAACAAACAAATCTTTTTCATATTACACTCCTTATTCGCTTCCGAAGTTTTCACTTCGGATGCAGTAAAAAAATTTATTTTTGCATCACCATTTTTTGCAGGAAATATTGCAGGATGATCGAACCATTATTGCCTTCCCGAACTTCCGGATGGAACTGAGTGGCAAAGATAGGTTTCGTACTATGTTTTATTATTTCTATCCCATACTGTGAAGTTCCGTAAACATCAAAATCTTTCGGAGGTTTTTTGATCGCCCACAGATGTGATTCGAACACCTTCAATTTCTTTTTATTATAATTAATGCCCAATTTATCGAATCCGAAAACATCGATTTCATTAACACCCGATATTTTACTTTGAAGTTTTTCTGTGATCTCACCATAAACAAATGATATTAATTGAAAACCGAAACACATTCCAAAAACAGGTTTGGGAGCTTGCTTTATAAGTTCCTTCTCCTCCTTGAAAGCAGGAGTACCTCCTATGCTTAAACTTCCGCCGGAAAGAATGAAACAGTCAAATGAATCACTCATATTCAGTTGGAAATCTGCAAAATCTACAGAGGAATGATCGATCTTTAAATGATCTAATATCTCTCCGATCCTTTGAATAAATTTTGAATGATTATCGATTATCAATGCTTTCAAATTTTACTCCATTTTTACTAATTAGCGAGAATAAAAAATGTTAACCTTTCAATATTTTTTCTGCCATCATCCAGCCATGAGCAGTAGCATAAATGATAGATCGCGTAGCTCCGGAGCAATCGCCGATGAATTTCAGATTGTAAAAATGATCGTTATGCAGCCGGTTCGAATAGAACTTGATCTCCGGTGCATAGATCAGGTTATCATCGTTCGCCACGCCGGGCACAACTTCATTCAGGTTCTCAATAAAATCGATGATGCTTTCTGCAATTCGTCGCGGGTAAGCAAGATTGATATCTCCCAGAATGTAACTATCTTTTTCCAGAGTAGGAAAGACCCGGTAAAGATGTTTGGTTCTCTTGGAACTTTTAAAGTTGTTGTAAGTCTGCAGGATCACTTTATTCTTTCCTGCCAGCAGGTTAGTAAGTTTGGCAATGTGCGAGCCGAACCCGATCGGATCGTTAAAAGGATGGGTAAGCTGGACTGTGGTAAGAATGGCAAAGTTAGTATTTTTACTTTTTTCCTTTAATTTGGAATGTCCGTTCACGGTAACAAAATCATCATAATTTTCGGTAACTACATAACCACCGGGATTATTGCAGAATGTTCGTACCATATAACCTGTTTTGCTTTTGTACTTCAGCTTGAATTCATACATTTCACGATTCAGTTCTTCCACAATAAGATCGGGAAGTTCCATGCGAACACCCAGATCTACTTTTGAATTATCTGATATAAGTTCAGGAAATTTACCGATGATGGTTTTAATAAGTTTCTGACCGCTTCTGCCAACCGCCACAACAACAGTATCGAAGGATTCCCGATTGCTCAAGATCACGGTGTTTGCGATCGGTTCCATATCGGTGATCGTTTCATTAAAGTGAAAATGAATATTCCCGTGAGAATTAAAATCTTCATAGATGTTATACAGAACCTGTTTCAACTGGTCTGTTCCAATATGATAAAAATCAGAATGTATCGGTTGAAAACCTTTTGCGAAGAACTTCTTGAAAATATCCTTATTGGCAAAAGATGTCCCGCTTTCGTATTTCCGATTCTCCGTACGTTCTATGTAGTAATCTACAAGGTCTTTCTGAAGCTGAATATCCACATCCAGATTCCCGCCCATTTCTTTGGAAACAAAAAGTTTTCCATCTGCTCGAATGCCGGATATACTGGAAGAATAAACATCTTTGCTCTTTTCAAAAATGTGAATTTCATGTTTGGAATCTTTCAGACATTCTATAAACCCGATTGCTGCTGCACCAAACCCGATAATTGCTATTCTCATTTAAAATTCCTTTTTCAATAAAACTATACTTCTAAGATTAGTTTTTGATGAAAACCGTCAAATTCTTTTTACTGATCAACTAACATTTTGGTAATTTATATATTATACAATGGCATTTTTTTATGTTTTCTCTCTTGACAAAGAAATTTCATATTCAATTAATGTATTTGTTAAAGGTCAATTAAAAATAAATCTCTAAGGAGGAGAAAGATGAAAAAATTTATTATTGTTTTTGTATTTGTCAGTTTGATTTCGGCGCAATTACTTACACTTCAGGAAAGTGATAATTTGAAAATTATCAGGAAAAATGCTGCACTCCAGTCAATGAGGTATAATCATCATAATTCAGAGCATAATAAGATTCACAATCCTTTCCGATTTAATCATGAGAATAAACAGAAAAAAACAACCGTAAGATCATTTTCAATTGAACCCGGCAACAGAGATCCAATAGATGTAAAGATCGATGGTGCAGATCAGGCAACTATCGTTCAGCGTGATGATTTTATTTTAACCATCTATTTTTCTGACGGCTGCTCGGAAGCAAATATAAGCATTTGGGCGGATATGAACGGTAATGAAATATGGGAGAATACTATAGATATGCCTATTCCCGATTCGGAAGATGAAATAGTGGATAATGATCTTTATGATGAAGATCCTGCAGTGGGTATTTACCAGATGACATTTTATGGTGATGAGGAAGGACCAAACCAATGTTCCAACGCCGGGTTGTTCTTTGTGGCAGAAGATACAGGAGGCATCGATGCCGCATATCTCTGGATCGATCCGATCACATCCGATTATTCCGTTTCCGGATCGGTTACTCCGGCAGTTCCAAATGTTATTGTTGCGGCTATATCGAGTCAATGGGATATGTGGATGACAGCTACGGATGCTTCCGGAAATTATCAGAGTTTTGTACCTACAGCAGAAGAATATATGGTTATGGCTTTCGACCCGATTGGTGTTCTGGGAGGAATGCTTTCAAACACAATGTATGAAAATATTTTAATAAATGCTCATCTTACCGGTTATGATTTTGATTTCATTCAGGGAAATTCTACTATCCAAGGAACCGTTCTGGACGAGAACGGTGCACCGGTGGTGGGTGTTATAGTTTATGCAGAAGCCGGCATGCCGGGAGGAATTTGGACAGAAACCAACAGCTCGGGATATTACAATCTTTCTGTGATCGAGGGCTGGTGGGAAGTCGAACCCGGTTGGGATAGTATGATCCCTGATTATTTATGTGTGGACGATGTTGAAATATATGTAGAAGATGGTTGTACGGAAACTGTAGATTTTCTGGTATATGAAACTGATTCAACAATAGAAGGTACGGTTTATCTGGATGATGTTCCTACAGCCGGACTTGAAATCGATTGCTGGAATGAACTTGGAATGACAGAAATTGATAGCGGAACAAATGGTAATTATATCCTTCATGTTGCCAGCGAAGCAAATGCACTGGGTGGCTATGATGTTAATGCGGATATCTGGGATATCCCTGGTCTATATGTTATTGAATCCTACAATAATATTATGTCCGGTTCCACGGGTATCGATTTTCATGTATATGCTGTTCAAGGAGGAGTGGAAGGACATATATATGATTCCGTAACTCAGCTGCCTGCAGAAGATTGCTGGGTCAGTGCTTTTGATGGTTTACACCAGTATAGTACCGGTGTAAATGATGAAGGATATTATCAATTGCCACTTCCTAATGGAACTTATGATGTTTTTGCTCAGGGCAATATGTATTACCAGCAAACAGTAGAAAATATTGTTATCAATAATGCAATGGTCACTCAGGATTTCTATCTCGATCCGATCTCGTTCGATGGTGAACTCTGGGGCAATGTATATGAGACTGGAACAACAAATCCCATCGAGGGTGTACAAATCTCGGCATTTTGTGCTCCTTATTGTGGTTATGCCGTCACCAACCAGGATGGCTATTACCATTTTGATCTTCCTAATGGAAATTATATACTGGATGCATGGCATGCAAATTATTATGGTGTTCACATAGAAGATATTGTTATTAATTACAACGTAGTTCAGCAGGATTTCGAAATGGAACCGGTTATTTTTGATGGTTCTCTTTCGGGATTTGTTTATGAAGATGGAACTACAAATCCGATTGTAAATGCAAATATCAGCGTGGGAATTCCCGGAGGGTATTGGAACTCGACTTATTCCGATGGTACAGGTCATTATTACTTCGATCTGCCCAATGGAACTTATTCTCTGGATTGCTGGAAAGAGGGTTACCTGGTTTATCATGAAGATGAAATTATTATTAACTATGACAATGTTGTCTTCGATATTTATATGATCCCGGATGTTGGCTCGGATGATGAATTAATAACTTTTCCTGCAAACAGTTTATC
>JAIORR010000153.1 GCA_021108055.1 Candidatus Cloacimonadota bacterium | reverse complement strand
TTGTTGAAGTAAAAGATTTTATTTTGATGGTTTATAATTTCTGTGTGACACTAAAAAAGAGCCTTGTAACCGTTCTCGACCTGGCAGGTCGAGTTACACCGCCATTGTAGTGGCAGAACATTGTTCTGCCTTCATCAGACAGTTCAATGAACTGTCACTACAGATATACAGAACAAGATTACCTTGCGGATAAGCATCTGCGAGGTTTCAAAACTTTCTCTCGCAAAGTAAAAGCTTTGCGTTACTTTCATTCCCCTGAATAATATTATTCTTATAAATATATTTCCTGAGTTCGTTCATCCATTTGGTTTTATTGCCTGCAAAATCTCCCAGAGCTACCTGCGATCTGCGAATATTGGAAGTGAACAGCCGTGATACAGCAATGTCTCCCCTTAAGTACGGAAGCAGTTTCGCCAGTGTTTCGATATATTCCGGAATCTCATAAATAGATGCTTCACCACTATGTATCATCTCTGCCAATTTCGTATTTTTGTAAACCACCAGGTTATGAAATTTAACCTGCTTTATATAATGATCTGAACTTATATATTTTATCGTCTTCAGCATATCTTCAAAAGTTTCTCCGGGGATTCCCATGATCAGGTGAACTCCTATTTCCAGTCCTGCTTTCCCGCAAATTTCAATTGCTCCTTTTGTATCATCAAAAGTATGACCACGATTCAAATATTCCAAACTTTTATCATGAATACTTTGCATTCCTATCTCGATGGTCACCGGAACTTCAAACGAACTTAAAAGCTTCACAACTTCATCATTCACATAATCCGGGCGGGTGGAAACAACAAGCCCGATAACTTCCGGATGAGAAATTGCCTGTTCGTATTTTCTTTTTAGGACATCGATATTTCCGGCTGTGGAAGTATCATCCTGGAAATATGCCAGCAGTGCTACATCACCACAGTTTTCTTTTATTCTGGGAATAGCATCTTGAAGTTGTTCTTTTATATTCAAACCGCTGGATTGATATTCACCGGTAAAAGTTTGGGGATCACAGAAAATGCAGCCACCGGTTTTTATGCGGTGCGGACATGGTATTCCTGTACTTAGTCCAACACGAAATACTCTTTTGCCGAACCTTTGTTTAAGGTAAGTGGAATATGTAAAAATCCTGTATTCAAGCCTTTGTTCCATAATTATTTGCCAAATCGTTGTTTTTGTGCCTTCTGTCAATTAAAGAAAAATAACCCTGAAAACGTTTATCTGCCTTTGGCATGGCTTCTTTCAAAAATTCTTCCTACTTAGCACTTTCAGGGTTAATGATTGATTCCCGTTTCCACGGAGATGACAGAAAACCCTGAACTCTGGTTACTACGCCCCGACAGGCTGGGGCTCGGATACAAGAGATATAAAAGACAGGAAAACCTGCCAGAGGCAGGTAAACATTTTTAAGGTTTCTCGACCTGGCAGGTCGAGTTACTCACAATATTATCTTTAATTATCCCAAAAAGTTGTGTTAAACTTTTCGAGACAACATCACTCAATTTCGGTTCGTTAATAGAATCCAGAGTTTCCGGTTGAATGCCAATCAGAAAGGTTTGCTTGTTTTCTTTTATCAACAATTTCATATACAGTTTTATTGGAATCTTATGAAAATGTTTTCCATAATCTTCGATCTCATCGTATGTTGTTATCCTGATTTCTCCGGGCGTTCCTTTAAAATCCGAACAATCGATGAACAGCAGCAAACCAGGATTTTTACTCTTCATAAGATTAAGGATAACTTCGTCCATATTATCAAATTCTGTGTACGAATTATTGAAGTCTTCCCTTATCCTGTTTATGAATTCTATTCCCACTCCATCATCACTGCGATATGGATTTCCAAGACCGATAAAAGTTATTTCGTCTTTTTTATATTTCTGGAAGATATTTTTTAGAAAATCATTAAATTTCATAGCAGATATTTTTTAACCTTTCGGAAGATAAAAAAAACTCGTTCCGATCAATTGCAGACAGGAACGAGCATTTTATATTTTATTCTTAAAACTATTTTTTAACAACTTTAACGAGATGGGTAGCACAACTTATGCACGGGTCATAAGCACGAGCTATTTTTTCCAATTCGAAAGCTATCTCTTTTTCATTTTTCCCTGCTTTATTCAAAGAAAGTGCAGAGTTGGCCATATATTTTTCAATGTCATCCAGGTTGTAAGCCGTTGGAGCTATTATATTGGCATCCGTAACATAACCATCTTCAAATGAATAATCATGAACCAGCAATCCTCGTGGTGCTTCCACAGTTCCCACTCCTCTTCCTTTTTTCCTTGTTGCTTTTTCAAATTTAGGGTCCGGAAGTTTAAGAAGGATATCCACAAGTTTCGGGATTCTTTCCAAACAATATATAATTTCAATTGCCTGAGCAAGATTATTATATAAAGGATTTTTCAGCCACCTCTCATTTTTGTATTTTTTGTAGTATTTTGCAGCTTCACCTTTCAGCCTGTCACCGATGCAGTTCAATCTTGCCAGAGCACCCACAGAAAATGGTTTCCCTTTGTAGAGTGATCTTTTTGCAAAAGAGTGTGGAACAACTCTTTCGATAAGATTTTCTTTATATTTTGTGGAAGGAAGAACGGTTCCATCAGAGAAAATAAGCTCCTCTCCCCAGAAACCGAATTTTTTATCGGCAGGATTGCAGCAGACGAATACGGTTTTTTCTTCAAGGTGATCCGGAAGTTCGAGTCCACCCACAATATCTGTGGCAGCGCACATAAATGCAAGTGATTCTTCTGCTTCCTTTTTGATCTCGAGGAGTTCGGATCTTTCCGGGAATTTACCAAAACCACCGGCAGTTGCATTTTCACCATGAATGAATTTTCCATTTAATATCTGCATGATCTTATTGCCGTATTTCTTCAGATTCAATGCTTTAGTTACAACATCTGCATATTTCTCTACCATTGCAATTACATTGGGATAGCCCAGGTAGTCCGGAAGAGCCAGTGCAAAAATATGAAGCGAATGACTTTCTATCATTTCCCCCATGTGCATCAGTTCACGAGCATAATAAGTTTTTTCATTTTCATTGGTCTTTAGTGCTCGTTCAATTGCCCGAATGGAAGCGTTCTTATGAGAAACCGTACAGATCGCACATATTCTGGGAGTGATCGAAATAACTTCTTCCGGTAATTTTCCAATTGCCAGAGCTTCGATAAGCCGGGGACCTTCGAATATCCTTACTTCGAGTTTCTTTATTTTATCGCCATCGATCTCTACATATATTCCGCCGTCACCTTCTACTCTTGCCAAATGATCTACTGTTATCTTTTTCATCATTCAACCTCCAGTAATTTTTGAACTTTTTCGACAATTTTACTTCCGCCGAAAATCCTGAATCTTTGTATGATATCTTCTGTTTTGAAGCCCTTTTCTTTTAAAAGCTTCAATTCCGAAGTATGATTTGCTTCTTCGATTATACCCCAACATCCGATGCAGGGTGTATTATGAGAAGGGCAAGGCGCTGTACATCCGCCCATTGTTAAAGGACCTAAACACAACTTTCCATCATTAAGCAGACATTCATTTTCCCTGAATTTGCATTCCAGACATACAGGAGAATTTGTATAAGTAGGTTGATTTCCATGTAATAGCTGAGTAAGCGCTTTTAACATTTGAGGAGTACTGGGAGGACAACCCGGGATAAAAGCATCAACTTTTACGAACTTGTGAATAGGTTGTGCTTCCCTGGGAATTGCAACTGTGAATTTGGCATCACCATATACTTTGGTAAATCTCTGTTCCCACTTTCCGTCTCCCAGAGCCATAGCCTGTAAACCGCCGAAATTTGCACAAGAACCGAAAGCAACCAGAACTTTTGCCTTTTCACGTATCTCTTTTAATTCATTCAATTGCTTATTTGTATTGATCGAACCTTCTATTAGTGCAATATCAACATTAGCAATATCTTCATTATTGCTCATTGCCTCATAAAAAACTTTTATATCAACATAATTAAACAGATCTACAAGAATATCTTCACAATCGAGAATAGCAAGTTGACATCCTGCACAACCGGTAAATCCATATATTCCTAAAGTTGGTTTTTTCTTCATCATTCCTCCTAAATCAGCTCTCGCATATGAATTACATCCCAGTAAGTAAATACGGGACCATCAATGCAGGTATATCTGTAATCGATTATGCAGTGACCACATTTTCCCGTACCACATTTCATTCGTCGTTCCAGATTCAATAATATTTTGTCTTTTTCCAAATTATATTTAAGGATTTCCTTAACGACAGATTTATACATTACCGGAGGTCCGCAAACACAGGCAATTGTATTTTTGGGATCGATATCACTTACATATTTGAATAAATGTGTGACTAATCCTTCTTCAATTTCATTCTCATATCCTTCATTTCCTTTATCTACTGTTAAATGCAATTCAAGCTGGTCGGATTGGAGCATTTCAGTGAAATCCGGCTTATAAAGCATATCGTCAATATTCCTTGCACCGTAGAGATAGATCAATCTTCCGAAAAGTTCCCTGTTATCCAGGATATAAAGAAGTAAGGATCGAAGTGGAGCTGCACCCAATCCACCGGCAACGATAATAATATCTTTCCCTAACATCCTTTCAATTGGAAATCCGTTACCGAAAGGACCCCTGAGACCAAGCTGGTCACCATCTTTTAGTTCAAATATCTTATTGGTTATCTTACCTGTTTTCCTAATTGCAAATTCAAATATACCTTTACGGGCGGGAGAAGAAGATATCGAAAACGGTGCTTCACCTGTGCCAAAAAGTGATAACATCATAAACTGACCCGGTTTGTAATCGAGGTTCAGATGTTTATATTCTTCTGTGGGAACTAACTGGAAGAATCTGACATCCGATGTCAGGTCTCTCTTGCTGATAATTCTCATCATAATGGGTGTATATAATTCCGGTTCTTTTTTGTATTCATATTTCATTATTCTTTCCTCCTAACCTTTCAATTTCTCAACAACTGTTACTACATTTATATCAACAGGGCAGGTCTCTATACATCTTCCGCAACCTACACAACTTGGAGAGCCGAAATGACCGATAAAGGCTTTTAATTTGTGGGTGTACCACAATTTCAACCTTTCTGCCTTGGATTCTCTGAAATTATGCTGACCTGCAACAAGTGAATAATCTTTGAACATACAGGAATCCCAGTATCTTCTTCTCTCTCCGGTTTCACCGGAAAGTGCAAGATCATCGATTACATTAAAACAGGTACAGGTAGGACAAACCATCGTACATTGTCCGCAGGCAAGACATTTATCACCGAATTCATCCCAGAATGGTGCATCATAATTCAATTCCATCAGGTCGGTAACTCCTTCGAGGTCAACATTATTCGTGTAGCTTTTGTTTCTGTTTTTTCTGAACTCGACAAACTTTTTTGATACATCTTTTGGAACTTCTTCGCTGAAAATATCTGCACCCTTTCTTACAATATCATCTCCTTTTTCGGAGCCGACCCAAACCAGATAATAATCACCAAGATCAAAAAAGAACAGGTCATATCCTTCTTCTACAATATTTGTATTACTTTTATGACAAAAGCAATTTTCTCCAGGAGTACCCGATTTCCCGAGAATAATTAATTTTTCCCTTCTTTTCATGTAGTAATTATCCACGTAATCTGTTGTATAAAATTTATCGAGGATATTTACAGCATGAATATCACACGCAGGAACACCCACTACAACTGTTGTAGGAATATCTTCTTCCGGAATTGAATATTTCGAAGGTGTGAATTTCAGCATAGTAAAATCCGGAGGCATCAGGAATTTCTTTACCGGGATTATGGGTAATATACACTCTTCATGTATCACAAGATCTTCTTTCCTTTCGATCTTGGCATATACATACTTTGAACCTTTGGGAACCGGTGCCCAAACTTCTCCAAATTCTTTTAAAACATCATAGAGTTTTATTTCATCTTTTTTTGAGAGTTTGAGTGCTCTCATATAAGCCTCCCTCTAATTTTTTTTGGTGTAA
>JAIORR010000354.1 GCA_021108055.1 Candidatus Cloacimonadota bacterium | reverse complement strand
CTCATTCCAAACATATTTGCTGTTGGTCCGCCGATATCACTTATTGTTCCTTTGAAATATTTATTTTTGGAAATTTTCGCAATCTCGTTTTTTATTGAGTCCGCACTTCTTGACTGGATCGTTTTTCCCTGGTGAAATGCAAGTGAGCAGAAATTACAACCACCGAAACATCCTCGATGAGAAGTAACGGAATTAGATATCTGCTTAAATGCCGGAATTTCATTGCCGGAATACATTGGATGCGGTTTTCTTGTAAAAGGTAAATTATAGATCCTATCCATTTCATTCTGCGATAAAGGTTTTGCAGGTGGATTATGGATCAGAAGCCTGCTGCCGAATTTTTGGACTATAACATTTTCCCGGTAATTATCTTCGAATATTTTATGCATTTTTATAAATTGTTCTTTAGAGAAAAACTTTGTATATTCCGGTAAACGAACACCACCTTCATAATTTCCGGAAGTTATTACTGTTCCTTTGATAGCACTCAAAGATTGAATCGATTTTCCGTTTTGAAGGTCATTCGCTATTTTCAGGATCGTTCTCTCTCCCATTCCATAAACCAGTAGATCTGCTTTTGAATCGAAGAGAATGGAATTCCTCAGCTTATCACTCTGGAAATCATAATGCGGCAGCCTTCGCAAACTTGCTTCGAGCCCGCCAATAACTATCGGAATACCTTTGAAAAGAGAACGTACTTTCTGAGTATAAACTATCGTTGCTCTATTTGGTCTCAATCCTTTTTTCCCGCCTGGCGAATATGCATCAGACGACCTGATCTTCTTTTGAGCAGTATAGTGGTTTACCATTGAATCCATATTACCGGATGTGATCCCGAAGAACAGTTTTGGTCTTCCCAGTTTAAGAAAATCCCTATTATTTCGCCAATCCGGTTGAGAGATAATTCCTACTTTGAAGCCATTATATTCAAGATATCGGGCTATTAATACCGAACCAAAACTCGGATGATCTATATAGGCATCCCCGGAAATGAGAATAATATCGAGTTGTTTCCAACCCTTTCTTCTCATTTCTTTCTTGTCTGTTATCAGAAATTTGTTCATATACAAAAAAAGCGACGCAGAACGTCGCTAAGAATAATTAAATTAATAATATTTATGGGTTTAATCTAATTATGTTTATCGCTTGAACACCTCTTTCAGTGTCTATTGTATCGAATTCAACTTCCTCATCTGCTACAAGGAATTTTCTTTCTTTATCCGATACAGTTACAATTGATTTCCAATGCACAAAAAATTCTTTTCCTTCATCAGAAGCGACAAAACCATATCCTTTTGCATCATCAAACCACTTTACTTTCCCTTTCATAAAACCACCTTTTTAAATAATGAGTCAAAAATTTTTATTTAAATAAATAAATCAAGGTATTTTTTTCAATTTATCTTTCCTTTGGATAATTGAACGAACAATCATCTTTCAGGCATTCTTTATTTAAATGATCAAATTCACATATTATATTTTGATCGATATACATCGATAGTCCAAAGAATTCATTCAAAAATTTTACTGCTTCTATAATTGAAATGAATGTATTTCTTTTACAACATCTTGGTCCGCCGGCATTTGCAATAGTCAGTATGCTCTTTGAAGTCATCATATTACATAATTTCCACTCTTTTTGGGATAATGGAGTTGCATTGGTGATCAAGCTGATAAAAATACCTGTCCCAACGCCTGCGGCACAAGCGCCGAAGAACCCGCAAAATCCACCCGAAAGACTTTTCGCTCTTTTTTCTGCTTCCTCTATCTTTTCGATTTTTGTCTTCTCATCATTTATCAGATTGTAATAAGAAGCAAGCAACACCGCTGGAACCAGGAAATGATGTTCCGGTCCGTGCATTTTTATCTTCTCATTGCGCATTAAGATCAAAGCCATCTCAATTGGATCTTCAGATTTACTTACAATGCAGAACTGTTTTACCAGATCATTTGCCGGTAAGCTGTGACAATTATCACAAATAAAATGTCCGTTCACACACTGTACATTTGATTCGTAGATCTGCTTGCAAAAATAGCATTTTACTTTGTCGGATTTATTTTTATATACTAATTTTTCTCCACAAACGATACAATTATTTTTATGAACCATTGATCTTTCTAAACCCTCTCCTGCTTTAGTTCGACCTTTGGATAATACGGCTTATTTTAGCAGCAGACACTTCATAACGTTTATAGTTTTATTCTCTACACTTAATTTATAGAAATAAATTCCTGAAGAAACCGATTTCCCGCTGTCATCTTTTCCATTCCAGACTACGGAATGTTCGCCTTTCGCTAAATGCTCATTCAACAGAGTCTTAACCTTCTGACCCTTGATGTTGTAAATTATAAGCTTTGTGTTCTTTGCGTCTTTGCTAGAGATATTAAATGAGATAGTTGTTGTTGGATTGAACGGGTTTGGATAATTCTGGTTAAGTTTAGATTTCGCAATCTGTGGAATAATCTCATCTGTGCCGGTAAACAATTCGTTATCACCATAAAATCCTGTTCTTCGGTAATTTCCACGATAAGTATTCCAGGGTATCATGGAACCTTTTTGAAGTTTGCAATCTATGATAAAAGCTCCGACTGAAATACCGGAAACAATATCAAAATCTCCATCCCAATCTATATCATCGATAGTGGAAGGAGTATTTCCGATCAATCCTACCGGAACCGGAGAAAAATCAACTTCCGATCCATTATTATGAAAGACATACAGGTCGTTTGTACTGGTAAAACAAACCAGGTTTATATTATCATCATTATTGATATCTACAGCGAGAGGAGGATTGGTGATCGAATTCCCGATATTCACGGGCCAGCCGTTAAGATCGGTTCCATCCTGATGGATAATATAAAGCGAACCGGATATAGTGGCAAAAGCAATGTCCAGTTCTTCATCGTTATCAAAATCTGCAGCTATCGGTGAACAGGCGATCTTGCTATCAATATCTTTTGATAGAAGAATATCACCAGTCGCATTTATTATATGAATTTTGTTATCATCCGTTCCTATAGCGATTTTGTAATTATCCAGAACTATGGGAGCAGAACATACGGGCGAATTAAATTCCAAGGGGAACCCCGAAATATTTTCTCCATTATGATCTATTACATTTAATTTACCATCCAAAGAACCAATTAAGACCTCATTAGCTCCATCCTGATCGAGGTCTGCAGAAGCCATTTCCTTAAAACACTGCCCTGAAAGTTCGACCGGAAAGTTTATCAGCATTTCACCCGATGAATTCAGAACAATAAGATTTTTATCCGTTCCAAAACTAACGATATCCTGTTGATTGTCTCCATCTATATCAGAAATTATCGGAGTGAGTAATTGATCTGAAAAAGTTTCAAAACTGAAAATCTCATTTCCGCTATTATCCAGAGCAAAGATTCTGCTATTTCTACTTGCTATCACAATATCTGTGCTTCCATCATTATTGATATCACCAACTGCTGTGCTTTTCCAGATGCTTTCATTATTTGTCCATGGGAACCCGGGAATTGTCCCAGCATTTATATTCAGAAGATGAATATTTGCATTTGCATCAGAGATCAATACATCTTTTATCCCATCTTCGTTAAAATCGATTATAACTGGATTACTCAGAATCGCATTAGATGTAGTCCATGGCCAGTTATTCTGAAAAAGAGATACCTCAAAACTCAAAGGATAAGATCTTTCAAAATTAACTTCTCCGGAAACAGGAGCAGTGATCTCTACAACATATTCATAAGAACCATAATTGCAATCTTGTGGGATCTGCACTACAAAAGGAGATGAATTAACGCTTTCCCCACTTTGAATATCTCCATAAAAAACACTTCCGGTGATCACCTGGATAGCACTATCTTCAAAACTGATGGTTGCAGACACATCTGTCGCATCTGCCCAGCCTTCCAGATTTTCCAATTCAATATATATCTCAATTTCTTCACCGGGATTTGGAATGAAATCTCCGTCTCCTGTCTGAGAATCATCATAAACGGCTTCTACCGGCTGGATAAACGGGAAAGTTCCATAAGCATATTTTACCGATACGGAAGGATCACCAAAGAGTACTAATTCATAATGAACCCATCGCAGGAATGCATTTGAAATGGCTTCGTTTGCAAGCACTATTCGTGATTCACTCAATGCTTTGCCAAGCTGACGAATATCATTACTGAAAATGGCTTTGAAAAATTCAATATCATAAGGCTGGGAAGGTCCGTTCGTGCTGCCCGGACTGTACCAGCCGTATCGTGTATTTCCTACAAAAGCAAAAAGACCGAATTCCGAAAAAACCAGGTTTTCTGCAACACTTTCACTGGTCTGACTTGTAGCTTCATCAAAGGCTGCCGGATAACATCCCTGGCTGTAGGCAAATCCATATTCCGTATTTGTGTAGGAAGATATCTGTCCCCCATTCTGGCCAAAAACTATACTTTCGTTTGAATGTCCCATATGATTGATAATGCTCACACCATTATTTATGGCTTCTTTTACAGCTTGCGGGCTATAAGAGCCTTCTCTGTCATAAAGCTTGAAAACATGATAATCATCATTCAAATTAGGAACCAATGAGAGGATCTCATCTTTGTAATCTCCACCCCAGGTAACGGGACTCCAATTCAGATTTTCACCCACCATATATGCGATATCATTGCTTACCGATGCACCATCCACATAAGTGTATGTTTTATGGAAGAAATGAAAAAATTCGGTTTCGGTTTCAGCAGGAATTCTTCCGATGGAAATATCCGGCACCATATCGACATTATCTGCTATTTCTCCGTAAACTCCGTTTCCATTCCCATCCCAGTTATTATCGAGACAGCCGTAATATAGATCGCACGGCATATGATAGTCAACTGTTCCATAACCTGTATCTATGAATACGAACCTGATAGGAATTATCTCGTCATCACCGCCAAGGAGTACATATTCAAGAGGGGTAGCTGTTGCGGAATAAACAGTATATGCATCGTCGATAAAATTCTTGATCTTTTCGGGGTTATCGATCCCTGTATATTCGGCATAAATATCGGAAGTTAAGAAAATCCCAGTCTGAATGCCATGATCATTCTTCCAATCGATAAAATCGTCGAAATACGGTAATCTTTCCGCATCTGTGATGATTATCATTTTAAAAGGTTCATCCGGGCTTACAAGAGAACGGCTTGAAGAAGAAGTATGCTTCCTGTAGGTACTGATATTCTCCGGATTAATTACAAGATTTTCTAATTTCGATCCTATTCTTGAACCATTTCCCAATAACATCTTATCCTGCTGTTGAAATATTTCCTCATCTAATTCGGTATGAAGAACGATCTCTGCATTTTCAAACCAGATAACTTCATTCGTTACGGGATTAAATTTATACGGATATACATTTACAAGTAGAAGATCATATCCATTTAAACGTTGAGTTCCAAGAATTTTATGATCCATCTTCGGGAAAAATTCATTACAACTGTAAACGGAATTATCTTTTATTGTGTTATCTGCAGTTGACAGTGAAATAGGTTGTGCCTTTCGGGAATACTCAATCTGAACATTTACTATCGTTTCTGCTTGGTTCTTTAAAACAACTTCCATCGAAGACAGCTTCTCCCCCATTGGAAGTAATATTTTAACCGGAACATACGGCATCGAAGGCTGTCCCGGAATAAGCATCCTGGGAAGTTCGTTCCTGAACGATTGGTTCTCTATTACCGGTTTTTCGATCTCTATTATGTCTGCTCCAATAATTAATGGTATTATCAGAAATATCAACATCCATTTTAGTCTCATAATCAACGCTCCTATTTTTTATAATATTATTTGTTAACAGCAATTTTAGTTCCAATTGGTCGATCAAGGTTAAAGGAAAAAATAAAAAAACAGGTGACTTGATTTATTGACAATAATTTCCACTTAAGAAAATTTGCTCTGTCGGGATGTAGCGCAGTTCGGTAGCGCGTTCGGTTCGGGACCGAGAGGTCGCAAGTTCAAATCTTGTCATCCCGACCATTTATTTAATAGAACTTTTGGAACCGAGAGGTCGTCCCGATATAAATCGGGATCATCCCAACTACTTTTTGTGTTAAAAAAAACCTTCAAGGTTTTTACAATCCTTGAAGGTTTTTATATATGTCCGATCCTATTT